>JADWMH010000238.1 GCA_015767355.1 Gammaproteobacteria bacterium | reverse complement strand
CTTGCCTGCAGCCCATTGCGCTTTGCCCGCGCCGGCAATGTCGTAATCACGCAGGGTTCCTGACAACTCCTGGATCTCCAGGGATAATTGCGGCTCGTTGTCGATCATCTCTCCCTGCAGCGCAACTTTTCCTGAGAGCTCTCCGGCATATTCCGGCCACTGCTGCTGCGGCTCTATCTTCTCTGCGGCAATCTGCAAATCCCATGCGAGGTTGTCACTCCAGCTGATTTTGCCCTCCGCTGTCAGCTTGCCGTTGAGCAGTTCCAGGCTCAGGGGAGCGAGTTGCAATCCCTGTTTGTCGCCGCTGCCAACCAGTGAGATTTGAGTCTGCGGGATGGAGACGCCCGAGAGAGGCGCATTGATGCTCACTTGATAGGCATCAGTCGTTCCGCTGAGCGAGAACTCACCCTGCGGACTCTGGTAATCTGCTGGCCCGCTAAGCGGCCAGGAGAGATCTTTCCACTCTCCTTGCACGTCGATCTGCAGAGTCTCCTCCGGACTCTTCCCAGGGATGATTTTTGCCCTGGTCGAGAGAGAGACAGGGGCAGTGATACTGTGATCAAGAGTCAGGGTATCGAGATCACCCTGCAGGGCGCCTTCACCCTTGAGCAGCCCTATTTCTGCCAGGTCGCCCTCCCAGTTGAAAGAGAAGTCGAGCGGGTAGGGAGCAAGCAGTGCAATCTCTCCTTTGAGAGAGGCCTGTTTGAGCGGTTCTGCCGAGATGCTCAAAGACTCCACGATAAACCGGTTGTTGCGTGTGTGGGCGCTGAGTTCAACAGAGTCAATGTGATGCGTTTCACCCTGCAGCATCACCTCGGTGTTGGTGATCCTGATGCTGTCGAAATCAATGGCCATCGGCAGCTGCGGGATTTGTGCGGGTTCACTGCTGCTCTCTGTTTCACCGATATCGAGTACCAGCCCGTCAACTGTGAGATCAACGATATGGATCTTGCGTTTCAACAGGGCGGCTGGCTGCCACTGCAGATGCGCTTTTTTCAGGGAACCCTGGTGCGGTGGAGCGGTAAATTGAATGCCGGTCAGTGTCAGGGAATTAAGCAGGGTTCCATCGACCTGCTGTATCGAGACATCCGCAGGCAGCAGATGCAGCGTGCTGTTGATCAGCCAGCGGCTGCCTCTCTCCGTTGATGCCGTAATCCACAGCGCCACGGGTATCAATAGCACGATGAACAACAGAAGCAGCCAGAACCTCCTGATGCGTCGCATAAACCATCGCAGCATCTTCAAAACTCCGGCCCCATCCTGAAAACGAAGCGTATATCATTTTGGTCGTCATCCAGTGGATGCGCCAGATCGATCTTGATCGGGCCGAGAGGTGAGAGCCAGCGCACACCCAGTCCAACACCGGTTTTGACATCGATAGAGTCATCATTGAAGGCGTTGCCGGCATCGACAAAAGCAGCAACTGACCAGCCTTTCTTCAGGAAGTGTTCATACTCCAGGCTTGCCACCGCCAGATGCTTTCCGCCGGTGACGTCGCCAAACGCGTTTTCCGGCCCTAAATCCTGGTAGCCATAACCGCGTATGCTGTTGTCTCCACCGGTAAAAAAGCGGTCGGATGCGGCCATGTTGTGGATGTTGTCAACAATGGTGGCGCCCACATCCAGACGGCTGATAATGCGCCCTTTATCCCACGGAGAGTTGATCCATTTCCCTCTGGCGATGGCCTGAAAGAAGGGTGATCCCTCGGAGAAGTCATGTGCGGCTCCCCGCAGCTCAAGGTGCAGCTTGTTGCCATTGAGGATGCGATGCGTGCCGTCTTTACGGGTGCGCGTCCAGCTGATCCCGAGGATCAGCGGCATGGCTCTGCCATGCTCCTTCGCGATATCATACTCCTCATGTTTGAGCGTCAGGTAGCGCGTCTCCAGCCAGTCACGAGGGCGGATTTTGGTCATGCGTATCCCCAGCCTGCCGGTGTTTCGATTGCTGGTATCGGTATCGACTGTTTCGATCTGCGCCATAAAGCTGAACCACTCCCTGGTCGGATTTTCAAGAGGAATAGAGTAGAGGAACTCCAGACTGACACCGAGAAGCGCCTCATACCTGATCCTGCTTTTAAACCGGTGTCCGTGGCTGTTGACATAGCGGTTCTCAAGGCTCGAACTGACCCGGGGTCCCCCGTCCGTGGTCACGCCAACGCCAAAGCCGATGACGTATTTTTTGGCTGGCGTCAGGGTGACATCGAGATCAACGATGTGCTGCTGCTCGTCGTGGTGCTCCCTGATGATGGCAGAGGCGAAATAACCGCTGTCATTGAGCGCTTGCTGGAATTCATACACCTTTTCACTGGAGTAGAGATCTCCCGGGGTGATGGTCACCAGACGATCCAGCAGGTGCTGCTGGAGAAAGTCGCTGTTGATGCTGACATCGCCAAAACGATAGCGCGATCCGCTGATCATTGTCAGCTCGATATCGGCGCTGTGATTCTCCGGGTCTACAAGAAGTTGGTGTCTGGAGAGTTCGGCATCAAAGTAACCACGTTCCAGGGCAAGTGTTTGTATGGCATCTTTTGTTTTTGTGTAGTCGCCGTGGTTGAGGATCTCACCTTTGGCAACGGGCAGTTCGTTGAGCAACTCTTTGAAGTGACTATCCCCGGCGGCATCCTGCTCGAAATCGATATCGATCTGCTTGATGCGTACAGGCTTGCCGGGGGTGATGTCGAAACTGATGCTCCAGCACTCTTTGCCATGCTGAAGCTCTCCTGATTTGATGGTGGCGTCGTAGTAACCCAGCGCCTGCAGCGCCTGGGTAATCTCTCCGGCTGCGTCTTCCCTGGCTGCCTGCAGGCGCCACTCGGGCGCCTCGCAGTCGCGTTGAGTGAGGGTGAGATGCTGGCGAATGTTCTCCTCGAGCGGCTCATCCACACCATGGATCGTGATCTTGTCATCACTGATGGCAATATTGCTGAGGATGGAGAGAGAGAGGATGAGGAGAAGTGTTCCAAGCCACTGTTTTATTGAAAATTTCATTTTTTTCGGGCTTGATGAATGAGTGTCTGCAATGATGCT
>JADWMH010000076.1 GCA_015767355.1 Gammaproteobacteria bacterium | reverse complement strand
AGCTTCTGATTGATGACATATTGCATCTCCTCAGGATTCTTTGTCCTGATCTGCATGCCAAGCACCTCGGCGACAACAGGATCCTCCAGGTTGCCGTAACTCTCCACCGCATGAAGCTGAGCTGCCGATAGAGACAGCATGGCAATAGAGAACCACCTGGATAATTTTTGCATGATAGATTTTCCCTTGGCGATTGATATCGTGAGATGAGTATAGTTCAAATCAATCGCATCAGTCGAAATGACAGGCGGATTAGTAGTCTCTCTCCAGCAGCAACTGCATCATCAGGCTCACCGTATGCCAGTGTGGTTTACATGACGGGTGATAGTGAAAACAGACGCCGCCGTCAGACGCAACCAGCAATCTGAGCCACTCCAGGTACTCTCTCTCACCCTCGGCCGGCGCACCTGTCCAGCGGAGAAAAATCAGGGTTTCGGCAACACCATCAACAAACCCCTGCCGCCGGAATGCCGGAAGCAGCGCCTGAATCCTCTCCCTGCTGCTGTTGACAGCATTCCGCTCAGTGCCGCAAAAGTGCAGAGCCAGCAGAGCATGGGATGTCAGGTAGTACCCGGGCTTTCCATTTTCACGAATGAAAGCGCCATCCTGCCGCTGCCTCTTCAGCAGTCGCTGCAAACCCGTTTGGACGAATTGTTGATCTTGCTGCTGTGAGAAGCCGCAGTAGAAAATCAGGGAGTTGGCAGCATCCAGGAGACGCTCTGTAGTTTGACATGCTCCCAGTTGCTGATCGCTTGCAGAGAGATCCACACCGGCATGCACACGCCTGAGAAATCCGTTGATCAGATACAGGTCCACCAGGGAGCCGCACTGCCATCGCCGGTTTTTCCATTGCTCAAGCCGGCGACTCAAGCGAACAGCAATCTTGCGGGAGCCCGGGTGATTGGTGATGAGAACATCCGTCATCAGCGGCATGCTGAATGACGAGACCAGGTTCAGGTCAGGATGCGGTGCAGCGATCTCCGTTGTCAGGCGGGAAAGCATCCATTGACGCAGCGACACCGTCTCTTCGGATGCCATCGCTGGAGCAACCAGCGCGGCTATCAGGATGAAGCAACATAATGGGTGAATAAGCGACAGCGCATCCACCATGGTTTTGGCGATCGCCATGGTGGATGCGGCAAAAAGACGCCTTATCCACCCTACAAGTTTTCCGTCATCACAGCATCGGATTAATGAGCAGTTACGGGACAAATGGATTGGTGGCGCGCTCGTAGCCAATGTTGGTTTCCGGACCATGGCCGGGCACCACGGTGATATCATCGGGCAGTGGCCACAGGCGCTGTTGTATCGATTCGATGAGCTGTTGATGATTACCGCGTGGAAAATCAGTGCGCCCTATGGCGCCGCGGAACAGTACATCACCGGCAAACAGCAGTTTGTGCTCCTTATCAAATAAAACGACATGGCCCGGCGTATGCCCGGGACAATGAAGCACCTTCAGCGTCAGCTCACCAACAGCGATCTCATCTCCCTGATGCAGCCATTGATCCGGTGTAAAGTCACGCGGTTTCGGGAACGCAAACAGCTGCGCCTGCTCTTCCAGTCTCTCCAGCAGGAAGACGTCATCTCGGTGCGGTCCGATGACAGGAATTCCATAGTGTTCGGCAATCACGGCTGTTCCGCCAACATGATCCAGGTGGCCATGTGTCAGAATAACCTTTACGGGTTTCAGATTGTGTTCGGAGACGGTCTCGATGATCTGCTGCTCATCACCACCTGGATCGATAACAGCGGCCTCCATGGTGGTATCACACCACACAAGCGAGCAGTTCTGCTCAAAGGAGGTTACAGGGAATGTTGTGTATGACAATTACAAACCAACAAGCTCGGCATGAACGCCATCTGCTTTGACACAATTGAGAATCTCTATCGCTTTGGTGGCATCGGGATCGTACTCGACGATCATCAGGTGCGGCTTTGTATCATCGAGCCTTGCTGCAACGACTCCTGAGACTCCGCGCACCTTGTCCGTCAGTGCTTCACGGTGATCATGATCAATGTTCTCATCGACGTGGACGAGGATATCTACTAAATCAGTCATATTTGTAGCGCTCCAGTAAAGTTGCTATTGCCAGTAACCAGAATTATATTGCATCTTCTCCATCGAAGTCTATCGCGCTCTCGAGAGCGCTTCTACTCCTTGATAACAACCCCTGTTCCTGTTGCAACCAATTTGCACAAATCAACGATATCGCGGTTGCGCATACGGATGCAGCCGTGTGACAGCGGCTCTCCCATCGGCTCACTCTGCGGTGTTCCGTGGATGTAGATATAACGCTTCAGTGTGTCGCAAACCCCTCCCCGGTTGAATCCGGACTCTTCTCCAGCGAGCCACAGGATACGCGTCAATATCCAGTCTCGCTGAGGCTGCTGCAAGCCGAGCCCGGCTGAATAGACCTCACCAGTGGCGCGACGCCCGACAAAGACCGTATTCAGCGGGCAATTCATGCCAATCACCAGCCGCACCCTGTGCCTGCCGCGGGGAGTACAGCCGCTGTTGAGCTGCTCGCCGACGCCATTGAGCGCCGTGGAGACCGGATACTCACACTCCGGCCTGCCATGATTCAGCAGTGTCAGTTGCTGCCTGCTGATGCTGATGATGATTTGCTGCTTGTCTCTGTGCGGTTGTGTGACTCTATCCATTGGATCTGCTCAAGTGCATCATAATTCCCATCGGTTGTTGCCCTGTACTCCGCCACCTGCTGATGGCGATAGACAACCAGCTGGTCTTCATACCACAGCGGCACATAGGGCAATTCAGACAACAAGTGTCTTTGCAGCTGTTGGTAGAGAAAAATCTGCTGTTCGATCTGCGTCTGCGCCTCCGCTGATTCTATCAGCCTATCAACCTGCTGTGAGCGATATCTGCCGCGATTGGCGCCTGCCGGCGGAATGGAGTCACTGTGAAAAATATAGCGGAAGGTATCGGGTGTTTTGATCCCCACCCAGGTAAGGCTGTAGAGCTGAAAATTGCCGCTCTTGATATCGCCGAAGAAGGTGCCCCAGTCATAGCTCTTGATCACCACCTCGATTCCGACCTCCGCAAGCTGATGCTGGATAATGGTTGCCAACCTCAGACGAAAGGGATCACTGGAGGTTTTATAGGTGAGCCGCAGCGGATGCTGTAGATCATAGCCTGCCTGTGACAGCAGATCACGCGCATGCTGCTGATCGTACAAAATTGTCTTCATACTCCTGTCAGCCAGCTGGTGCTCCGGAGGAAAAAGCGCATCGGCGGGGCGGGCACGATCATGAAAGACGTAATGGAGAATCGCCTCACGGTCAATCGCATGAGCGATGGCCTCACGGATGCGATGATCTGCTGTCAGCGGATCCTCGAGGTTGAATCCCAGGTAAGTGAAATTACTGCCTGGTGTCGTTGACAACTCAACCTCCGGCTGCAGGGAGAGATACTCCACCAGTGACGGAGAGAGATCGTTCTGCATCAGCTGGATTTCACCTTGCAGCAGCTTCAACACGCGAATCGCCGGATCCTTGACCAGCACCAGCTCAATTTTCTGCCGGTCGCTTTTGCGCTGCAACAGGAGGCGGGATGCATTCCTCTCCAGCAAGCGGAAACGCCCGCTGCCGACAGGCTGTTGCGAGAAGTCATGCACGGAGTCAAGCAGGCCTGCAGGCAGGATGCCTGTCACCAGGTAGGAGGGGAAAAAGGGATCGGGGCGTTTGAGAACAAACTCCAGCGTCGTATCATCCACCACCCTGATCTCCTCGATCACCGACAACGTCGAACGATGCGGAGAGTGCTTTTGAGGATCAAGAATTGCCTCATAGGTTGCAGCAACATCTTGCATACCGAGCCTGCTTCCATCATCAAACAGGGGTTGATCCAGCAGTCTGAAGCGATAGAGGTTTGGCTGTGTTCTGCTCCACTGCGCGAGGTCAGGGATTGCACGCCGATCCTGATCAAAACGCACCAGGCCGCGGTAGAGCAGATGATTGACGCGCTCGGAAGCGGCGTCAGTGGCATAGCGGGGATCAAAATTCACCGGCAGGCTCTGCACACCAAAGCGGATATGGGACGGCGGGGAAGAGTCGCATCCACCCACAAGCAGCAACACCAAAACCAGACAACCCATTGATGGCGCTGCCTTGCAACGCAACCAATTGCCAAACATAGGATGTGCTGAGCTTGCGAAGCGCATCAATCAATACTCGAAACAATTGATTTTTTTCGAGGTCATTCACCACCTTGAATAGGGCATTTCGCGCAGGGAGACATTGTAGTAACGAAAGTCATCGGAGACATCCTTCCCCAGCCAGGAGGGCTTTTCAAAATCAACATCGATTGATGGCAGTTCGATCTCTGCAACGATCAGACCTTCGTTCTCACCTGAAAAGCAATCGATCTCCCACTCATACTCACCGGCCGGAATCAGATAGCGAACCTTCTCGATGAGCGGCTGCAGGGCGACGTAATCCAGCATCTCCTGCGCTTCATCAAAGGGTATTTCATACTCATACTCGAGTCGATGAATTCCATCCGTGGAGCGCTTGATATTCAGAAATGCCCTGTCATTCTCAGTGCGCACACGCATGGAGCGCTCAAAACCATCACACAGAAATCCCTGGCGCATGCGGATCTCTTTGCTGACCGCATCACGCCAGCTGTCATTGCAAACAAGGAATTTCAACTCTATCTCTTGCGCCATGTTTTCATGCCCGGTTGAGAGTCCCTTCTCCCTGGGGAGAAGGTTAGGATGAGGGGACATCTCCTAAAGGGAGATGGATGCATTTGCTGCAAATTGCCTACTGATGACTGCCTACTTTCTATTCAGTGGCTGAGAGCCGCCCTCACCCGCTGCAGATCCTCTTGTGTATCGACGCCGGCTGGAGGAGTCTCGAGCGCCTCTGCGACATGTATCTTCTCTCCCATCCACAGTGCACGCAGCTGCTCGAGTGCTTCGCACTGCTCCACAGGCGCAGGCTGCCAGCTGCTGAAGCGCCTGAGAAAGCCGGCGCGGTAGGCATAGAGGCCGAGATGCCGATAGTGCTGCAGCATCTGCGGCTGCTCTCTCTTTTCAAGTGCAAAACCGTCACGATACCAGGGGATCGGCGCGCGGCTGAAATAGAGGGCAAAACCACTGCGATCCATCACCACCTTGACAGCATTTGGGTTGAAGAGCTCCTGCTGCTGTGTGATTTCCGTGCAGAGTGTCGCGATACTGGCTGCGGGATTTTCCTGGAGATTCGCAGCAACCTGCTGCAGCAGGCGTGGTGGCATGAGTGGTTCGTCTCCCTGCAGATTGACAATGACCGCGTCGTCATCCCAGTCCATTTTCTCCACGACCTCTGCCAGCCGGTCAGTGCCGCTGGGATGGTCAGCTGCAGTCATGCAGACATCCACGCCGGCAGCTGATGCGATGCCGGCAATACGTTCATCATCCGTTGCCACTGTGATACTGGCTGCGCCGCTCTCGCTGGCGCGCTGCACCACATGCATCACCATGGGGAGATCACCAATCTGCAGCAGCGGTTTTCCCGGCAGGCGGGACGATCCATATCGCGAGGGAATGACGATATGAAAATCAATCATGCAGAGATCTCTTCGTCTGCAGGAAGTTTTCGCGCATCGACTGCCAGCATCATCGGGATGCCATCGCGTACAGGATAGGCAAGCCGGTCAACAGGACAGATCAGCTCGGACGCCTTTTTGTCATAGCTCATTTTTCCCTTGCACAGGGGGCATACCAGTATATCGAGGAGTTTTTTATCCATTATCATTCCGTTTCATGTTTGCTTTCAGCATCAGGGTTGAGGTGAACTGGCGTATGAAGTCTGCAGAGGGCTGCACTCTCAACTTCAGATACCAGTGCCTGTCAGTCGCATAATGTCGACATTTTACTGCATCTTTAGCAGTCATGATAACTGCCAGATCGTCATCGAACTCGATATCAGCAGCAGTAAAGTTGTGATGGTCAGGATAGCTGTGTTCCTCGACCTGCATACCGGCATCGGTAAGCAACTCATAAAAACGCCCCGGATTACCAATACCCGAGACAGCATGCACCCTGTGACCGTTCATCTCTTCGATACGCTGCACTTCCCCCGTGGCAAGGTTGGTGAGATCTCCGGGAGAAAGACGTATACAGTGATATCCTGGAGTACAGAGCTGGTTCATGATCACAAAATCAACCGTGCGCAGCCGCGATACGGGTTCACGCAGGGGACCTGCCGGAAGCAACATGCCGTTTCCAAAGCGGCGTTTACCATCGATGACTGCTATTTCCACATCCCGCGCCAGTGCGTAGTGCTGCAAACCATCATCAGAGATAATTACGTCACACGGGTGGCGCCTGAGCAACTCCCTGACAGCCCCGGAGCGATCCGGATCCACATACACCGGGCAGTCTGTTTCCGACGCTATGACGACAGATTCATCACCGACATCTTCAGGATCGCTGTCAGCCATCACTTGTTGAGGCCCTTGCGTGGCTGCGCCTCCATAGCCACGCAGCACCACCCCCGGATGATAGCCAATGCGAGTGAGATAGTGACACAGCCAGATCACAAGAGGAGTTTTTCCTGTCCCTCCCACACTGATATTGCCAACGATGATGACTGCTACAGGAGCACGATACACCTTTTTCAGATGCAACCGGTAAGCCGCTCTTCGCAGCATGGAGATGAGCAAAAACAGCAGCGACAAGGGGGAGAGCAACAGCGCCAGCGGATGCCGGGGTTTCCACAGGTAGTCAGGTGTCTTCATGCAGACTTCCCGAAAGTAAGATCTCTCCTGCGTCGAGATGACAAGTAAATCCGTAGGGTGTCAATAAGTTCCGCGCATTGCACCATCATTTGTGTGCCCCCTACTCCTCTTCCTGCACCAGCTTTCTTCCGGGAAACGTGAGCTTGTCCAGACCAAGCTGCGCAGCAACATCCATCACAGTCATGACAGCCTGGAATGGCGCATTTCTATCGACTTTGACAATAACAGGAATATCCCTCTTCCCCATGGCGACATCGGCAATCGCCCGTTTCAGTAATAGAGGAGAGGGTTTGGCGAGCTCGCGATCATTGACCGACATCATGCCGTCTGCAGCGACCTGTATAGTGAGCTCTATAGAGTGTTGATCTTCAGGCTCTTGTGTCTCTATCGAGGGGAGCACGACCTTGATGCGGGCCGAATCTCTAAATGTGGTTGAAACCATGAAAAAAATCAGCAGCAGAAACACAACATCGATCAGGGGCGTAAGATTGACCCTCGGTGTTTTTCTAGGACGTGCCCGCAGGAGCACTAGTGATTGCTCCGATGCAAAACATCAACCATCTGCACCGCCTTCTCCTCCATATCGAGCAGCAGTTCATCAACCTTTTCCGCCAGGAAATGATGGAATAGCATGGCCGGAATTGCGACAGAGAGACCAGCCGCGGTTGTAATCAGCGCCTGTGAGATCCCGCCTGCAAGCGCACCGGGATTGCCGACGCCAGCCGAAACAATCTCAGCAAACACCGAGATCATGCCAAGAACGGTTCCAAGCAGTCCCAGCAGCGGCGCAATATCTGCAATGGTGGCAAGCCCGCCGAGGTAGCGTTCCAGACCATGGGTCACCTGCCGTCCGGTCTCTTCAATCGCCTGCTTCATCACACTGCGAGGCTGGTTCCGGTTCCACAACGCCGCCGCAAGGATCTGCTCCATCGGTGATTTATCATGCAGCGAGTTGATGTAGTCAGGGGTCAATGTCGCCTGTTTATACTCCCTGTAGACATTCTGCACGACATTGTGGGGAATAACGCGCGTACGCCGCAATGCGATAAAACGCTCAATAATGATCGCCAGTGCAATCACGGAACAAAGCAGTATCGGCGCCATCAGCCAACCGCCCGCACGAACCAGTTCGAACACTCCGCAAGCCCTCTCTAATTCAGACTAGAACTTATAACCGAAGAGCATACTCCAGCCGCTTATGTCATCACCGAAGATGGCATTGACACCCACGCTGAGACTGCTGACAGAAAAAGGCACATGTAGTTGTGTCGCAAGTTTCTGCGGATTGGTGCGCAGGGAAAAACCCACTTCGTTGAAGTAGCTGAATCCCAGCACATCACTGTTGGAACCAACAAAAGTGGTATTCCCCAGGTGCAGCACACCGTCCATGGGATAGCCGGCTATGGAAAAGCCCAACGGGTGACCGATATCAGCCCTGAAGTTAAGAATATTTGTCGAATCACCAATGTCCTGGAAATCAGTGCTGCTGTCGAATGATGAGACATAGCTGTAGGTATAATAGGCTGAAGCATCCAGATCGAAATCATTGCCGATATCGTTTATGTATGAGAGTCCGAGAGCTCCGGTGAAGATGGTGGCATTCATATCCCAGTTATACTGGGTTCCGTCAGCGATAGGTTTAATGCGCTCATTCGTCAGCGTTCCTTTGAAGTCAGCATTGTTTTCAAGACTGGCAAGTCCAAAACCCAACGCCGGAATAAAGGAGAAACCTTTACCCAGCGGTACGCGCACGCCTGCGCCGATACTGCCCCCATAGGATTTCCACTCTGAGTCAATCACTTCCGAACTATCGCCCGGCAGCCAGCGCTGACCCTGGTCTACCGTCATATAACTGAGGGTTCCACGCAGTATCAGTTTGCCGTCCCAGCCATCGACATCAAATTCGTGCTGCAGCGGGATTTTCCAGATGTCATAGTCAACATCGCCCAGATCTTCATCTACTGTAAATGAAGAGCCTCCAATACCCGGCGCGTTTGAAAAAGAGAGCAGTTGCGCATACTGGGCGCCAGTGGACGGTCTTCCAAGCGCCTGCGCCTGGGTTGCTGCGACACAGAGACCTGCAGCAAGGACGAGCCCGGGAATCGTTGTAGTGATATTCATGAAGTTACCTGTTTGTATTTTAGAGAATTATGCAACTTGCAAGTATAGCATTGACAGCAACCCCGGATGGCGATGAATTACTACCGGAAGAGTAGGAAATAAAGCACTGTAGAGCTTCTTGCAAAACTCCAGGATACGTCATTCCGGCGGGGCCTGTGCCGGACTTGATCCGGTAGCCGGAATCCAGGG
>JADWMH010000075.1 GCA_015767355.1 Gammaproteobacteria bacterium | reverse complement strand
CGATCACCAGGTCCTCTTCGTCTACGACTGCCTGACAGCTGAGTCGGGAATCAGGTTCAAGACCCCACGCCTTGTCGAGCATATCATCTTCGATCTCGGTGGACTCCTCCAATGAATCAAAACCCTCGCGCACGATGACGTGACAGGTGGTGCACGCGCAGGATTTCTCACAGGCATGTTCTATCTCGATGCCATGTGCGAGCGCCGCATCGCAGATGGTTGTACCCGCATCGGCTTCGATCACCATGCCCTCCGGACAGTGCTCCTCATTCGGAAGAAATATCAACTGGGGCATTACTTCTCCGGGGTGTCGAATTCATGAATGTTGTGGCCGGCCATGGCGTCATGGATGCTGCTGTTCATACGGCGTTCGACATAGAAATCACAGCTCTGCTCCAGTGATTTGACGCCATCCTCGATTGCTGCGGCATCATCTCCATGGGACAGCTGCTGCAACTCCTGTAATGCAGCGTCGATCAGTTGTCGCTCGTCATCATTCAGCAGCTGATCGCCATCTTTTACCAATGCGGCTGTCAGCGCCTCAATGACGCGTTCGGCTTCCACCTGTTGTTCGCGCAGTTGACGAAATTTGACATCATCCTCGGCATGTTCCATTGATGAGCGCAGCATATCGGCAATCTCCTTGTCTGACAGGCCATAGGAGGGTTTCACTTCAATACTCGCACTGACGTGCTGCATCTGCTCTTCCGCCTCGACACTGAGCAGGCCGTCGGCATCAACCTGAAAAGTAACCCGGATGCGCGCGGCTCCGGCAACCATTGGTGGAATGCCACGCAATTCAAATCGCGCCAGTGAACGGCAGTCAGCGACCAGGTCGCGTTCGCCCTGGACGACATGCACCGCCATGGCGCTCTGCCCGTCTTTAAAGGTGGTAAACTCCTGGGCGCGTGCGACCGGAATGGTGGTGTTGCGCGGGATGATGGTTTCAACCAGGCCGCCCATGGTCTCAATGCCGAGTGACAGCGGCGTCACATCAAGCAGCAGGATCTCCGCTTCAGGTTTGTTGCCGGCTAGTATGTCAGCCTGTACTGCAGCGCCGATCGCAACAACCCGGTCCGGGTCGATGTCGACCAGCGGTTCACGGCCAAAAAATTCGCCCACCAGTTCACGCACACGTGGGACACGTGTTGAACCGCCGACCATCACCACATCCTCGATCTCTTCCGCCGTGACTCCTGCATCACGCAGCGCCCGGCGGCAGGCAATAATCGTTTTACGAATCAGGGGATCGACAAGCTGGTTGAAGGTGTGGCGATCGAGTTCACCCTGCCAGCCGACGCTGCTTACATCGATGCCGGCGCGCTCGTGCTGTGTGAGTGATTCTTTAACAGAGCGTGCAGTCTGCATCAGTTGACACTGCAGACCGGCGTCCATTTCTGAAATATCAGCCTGTGCAATAATCCACTCAGCAATGAGATGGTCAAAATCATCGCCGCCAAGCGCTGAATCACCGCCTGTCGCCATCACTTCAAAGACGCCTTTATTGAGACGCAGAATAGAGATGTCGAAGGTTCCGCCGCCAAGGTCATAGATAGCGTGGATACCGTCGGTGCTCTTGTCCAGTCCATAGGCAATAGCTGCCGCAGTCGGTTCGTTGAGCAGCCGGAAGACATTCAGGCCGGCAAGTCCGGCAGCATCCTTGGTGGCCTGTCGCTGGGCATCGTCAAAATAGGCGGGTACGGTCACCACCACGCCATTCAATGCTCCACCAAGCGCCTCCTCGGCCCGTTGCTGCAGCACTTTGAGGATCTCAGCCGAGACCTCGACCGGAGTCACATTGCCGCGGCGGGTTTGTATGCGGGGGACAGCAGAGTCGGTTGCTGCGAACCTGTAGGGAAGTTCATCACCCAGAAGACGCAGATCCTCAACACCTCGTCCCATCATGCGTTTGATGGAACTCATGGTATTCAGAGGATCAGCAATTTGCTGCTGCCGCGCCTCTTCACCCACGATGATGCCGGACTCTGTATATGCGACGACGGATGGCAGCAGATGCTCTTCCTGCTTGTCGGCGAGTGTTTGCGGTTGCCCGCTGCGCACAGCCGCTACCAGTGAATTTGTGGTTCCCAGATCGATGCCGGCGGCAAGCCGGTGTTGATGCGGCGCCTCGGTCTGCCCTGGCTCGGCGATTTGCAACAAAGCCATTAGAGCATCTCCTCTTCCAGTCTGGCCTCGACTATTTCAGCCTCTGTATGAAGCTTTTTCAGGAATTGCATTTTTCTTACTTTTTCTCGCGCCACTTGCAGCTGCTTTTCATCCGGCATCTCGAAATCAATTGCCATGCTGCTGATGAGTCTGTTGAACATGGTGCTGACACGATCCATAAACAGGGAAGCAGCAGCCATTGGGTCTGTCTGCCCGGGAATTTCAGAGAGCTCTTCGCGCAGTTCCAGCTGCTCCATCAAAAAGCCAGTGTCTGTGGTGGTCTCTGTATCAGGATCAAAATCCACGCCGTGCAGGCGCAGCAGATATTGTGCGCGCCGCAGAGGGTCTTTGAGCGTTTCGAAGGCTTCGTTGATATACACAGATCCCTGCATGGCAAGCCGCTGCTCATGTTCCGTTGCGTTGATATATCGATCAGGATGCACAACACGTTGAAGATCGCGATAACGCTGTCGAATCTTTTGGTTATCAATGACATATCCGATAGACATGCCAAATAGCTCGAAGTAGTTTTTCGACAGATCAAGCATAAGGAGTGTTGTGGGCTATATGGTAAAACTCTCACCGCAGCCGCACTGATTCTTGGCATTGGGATTGTTGAACTTAAAGCCTTCATTGAGACCTTCCTTGCCAAAATCAAGTTCGGTGCCGTCGAGATAGATGAGGCTCTTTTTATCAATGATGACTTTTACGCCATGATCTTCAAAAATCGTATCATCTTCGCCGGTCTCATCCACGAATTCGATGATATAGGCCATTCCTGAACAACCGGATGTCTTTACACCAAGCCGCACGCCGAGCCCCTTGCCTCGATTGGCAAGGAAACTGGAGACGCGATCTGCCGCGGCTTGTGTCAGGGTGACAGCCACTTGTCAGTCTTCCTGTTTGGATTGATAGTCGGTAATCGCTGCACGGATCGCATCTTCTGCAAGCACCGAACAGTGTACTTTCACAGGGGGTAATGCCAACTCCTCGGCGATATCGGTATTCTTGATCTCCTGGGCCTCCTCCAGGGTCTTGCCCTTGACCCACTCGGTGAGCAGGCTGCTGGAAGCGATCGCTGAGCCGCAGCCATAGGTTTTGAATTTGGCGTCTTCAATAACGCCGTCATCGCTGACCTGGATTTGCAGGCGCATCACGTCACCACAGGCCGGAGCTCCCACCATGCCGGTGCCGACATCGCTGGATTCTATATCCATGACGCCAACATTACGCGGATGTTCATAATGATCAATGACTTTTTCACCGTATGCCATGCTACTACCCTCGATGTACTTAAAACTTAAAACCTAATAGCCTAAAACCTGCCTCAATGCGCCGCCCATTCGATGGACTTGATATCGATGCCGTCTTTATACATATCCCACAGCGGGGAGAGTTCACGCAGCCGTTTAACCTGTTCATGCATCATCTCAATGACATAGTCAATCTCTTCTGCTGTCGAGAAACGTCCTATGGTAAAACGGATTGAGCTGTGCGCCAACTCGTCGTCCCGTCCCAGTGCGCGCAGCACATAGCTTGGTTCCAACGATGCAGAGGTACAGGCGGATCCCGAAGAGACCGCCATGTTTTTCAAGGCCATCATCAGGCTCTCGCCTTCGACATAGTTGAAGCTGATATTCAGGTTGCCTGCAATACGCTGCTCAAGATCACCGTTAAGGTAGACCTCCTCCATATCTTTGAGGCCATCCCAAAGTCGATCACGCAGCTGCATCAGACGTTCATTGTCTTTGCCCATCTCTTCACGGGCTATGCGGAATGCGTCTCCCATGCCAACCAGCTGGTGGGTCGCCAGCGTGCCAGAGCGCATACCGCGCTCATGTCCGCCGCCATGCATCTGAGCTTCGAGGCGGATGCGTGGCTTGCGTCGCACATAGAGCGCGCCAACACCCTTGGGGCCATAGATCTTGTGCGCGGAGAAGCTCATCAGGTCAACCTTGACTGCCTGGACATCAATTGGCACTTTACCTGCGCTTTGCGCCCCATCTACATGAAATATAACTTTATTTTCTCTACAAATTTCCCCGATAGAGGCAATATCCTGAATTACGCCAATCTCGTTGTTGACATGCATAACAGAGGCAAGGATGGTATCTTCACGCAGTGCAGCGCGAAATTTCTCCAGATCAAGCAGGCCATTTGGCTCGACATCGAGGTAGGTAATTTCATAGCCTTCGCGTTCGAGTTGCCGGCAACTGTCAAGCACTGCCTTGTGTTCAGTCTTGACAGTGACAATATGCTTGCCTTTTTTGTGGTAAAAGTGCGCCACGCCCTTGATCGCCAGGTTATCGGATTCTGTCGCTCCGGAGGTCCATACGATCTCTCTTGCATCGGCATTGATCAGATCGGCAACATCCTGGCGCGCCTGCTTGACCGCATCTTCCGCCGCCCAGCCAAACGAATGCGAACTGGAGGCCGGATTTCCAAAAATGCCATCGGGTGTCAGATAGCGGCACATATTTTCAGCAACGCGCGGGTCAACCGGCGTGGTTGCAGAGTAGTCAAGATAGATGGGGAAATTCATTCTTTAATTTAGACCATCAATAAGCTGAAATGCTGTCATCTTCTTGAGATGATGCATAATAAATTAGTGAATGCGAATATACATTACTCAGTAATTTAGTCAAGAATTATCAATCCCGGATTTAGTAGGGTTTTCATCCCGGCTTTCTTCCGGGCTTTCATCAGACAAGAGAGATGCACCCTCCTCTTCAAGACGCGTCAACTCCTCGGCAGTTGAAACAATTTCACAGGAGTCAAGATTTTCAGCACTAATATCCTCAACAATATCCATTTTTTTCAATGCTTTGCACATCTTTTCCATGCGCGTATCCATGACATGAATATGGTCCAGCATGCAGTTGATTGCGTGCGCTACCGGATCTGGTGCATCCTGTGATGCACCGTAAGCATCAAACCCCATCTTTTCGGCGATCACTTTTCGGTGCGCATCATACTGATCTTTTTTCGGCTGAATCAGGCGTCCCGGAACACCAACAGCAGTTGCCCCCGGGGGGACTGATTTGACAACGACAGCATTAGAGCCGATACGTGCGCCATCACCGATCTCGATCGGCCCCAGCACCTTGGCGCCTGCGCCGACGACGACGCCATTTCCCAGCGTCGGATGGCGCTTGCCTTTCTGCCAACTGGTGCCGCCGAGTGTGACGCCGTGATAGAGGGTACAGTCATCTCCAATCACCGCAGTTTCACCAATAACGACACCCATTCCGTGATCGATAAAAAAGCGGCTGCCGATCTTTGCTCCAGGATGGATCTCGATGCCTGTGAACAAACGTGTAATATTTGATATCACGCGCGCCAGCCAGTGGAGTTTCCATAACCACAGACGATGCGATACACGATGCAGCATCTGCGCATGAAACCCAGGATAGGTGGTGATGATCTCGAATGTGCTGCGAGCTGCCGGATCACGTTCAAATACAACCGCTATCTCTTGTTTGATTCTAGAAAACATGGGGAAATTTAGATAGGTCTTAAGTTTTAGGTTTTAAGTTTTAGGTTTTACTCAGTACTCGGTACTCAGGACTCAGTCCTATTTTTTCATCGCATTGATTTCCGCCCCTGTGCAGCGCTTAGAATACCACGTAACAGGTTCAGCTCGTCAGGGTCCGGCTGGGCGCGCAGGAACATGCGGCGCAGGCGGCGCATCAATTTGTCTGATCTGCGAGGATCGGAAAATCCAATATCATCCAGCGCCTGCTCCAGGTGCTGCATAAACCCATCGAATTTTTCAGCTGTGGCAGGCAGGCGTCCACGGTTGGTATTTACTGCATGCTGGCCACTGGCCACCATCACCTCGTATGCAATCACCTGCACTGCCATGGCGATATTCAGTGAACTGTATTCAGGATTCGTCGGAATCTGCACCAGGTGGTGACAGCGATCCAGTTCATCGTTTGTCAGCCCGGTGCGTTCTGTTCCAAAAACCAGCGCCACGTCACTCTCTCCAGCAGCGTCGACGGCTTTGGCTGCGCATTGGCGCGGAGTTAACATCGGCCAGCCAATAGTGCGTGAACGTGCGCTGCTTCCCATGATGAGGCGGCAGCCGGCAACAGCTTCATCCAGAGAATCAACAGTGGTTGCTGCAGACAATAGATCATGTGCACCGGAGGCGCGTGCAAAAGCGACATCCGCCTGCTCCGGATAGCGGGATGGAGAGACCAGTACAAGCCGTGAGAGAGACATATTTTTCATGGCGCGGGCTACTGCACCGATGTTCCCCGGATGGGTGGTGTTAACCAGGACGATACGAATTCTTGAGAGCATTTGAGTGTCACCCGTCATTCCGGCGCATGCCAGGATCACGATTTATTAGCATAAAGTTAGCGTTAGGCAGACAAAACATTCTTGAAATTTGGTTCATTTGTAACGATGTTGGCCGCTCGTGCGATTAAATTCAATTGTCTATTCTACTTTATATCGGCATCGGCTTGCTGTATCCTCGCGCGTCATGCACCCGATGACTAATATTGCCATTCGCGCTGCCCGAGACGGCGGCAGAGTATTGACCCGTTATTTTGATCGTGTTGGCTCACTGAAGATTGAGACCAAGCAGCAAAATGACTATGTCAGTGAAGTTGATCGCACCTCTGAAGCGGCGATCATCAAGACGATCAAACGCTACTACCCGGAGCATGCAATTCTTGCCGAGGAGAGCGGCCTCCATGAGGGAAGCGAGTTTGAATGGATCATCGATCCGCTCGACGGCACCACCAACTATCTGCATGGGTTCCCGCAATTTTCAGTCTCTATCGCGCTGCGCCACCGCGGTGAACTCCTGAGTGCGGTTGTCTATGACCCGATGCGCGAAGAGCTCTTCCATGCCACCAAAGGTGAAGGCGCATTCATCAATGACCGGCGTATGCGCGTCTCCCCGCGCAAGGGACTCGATGGCTCACTGCTCGGAACCGGCATTCCCTATCGTGATATGACCCATGCCGATGCCTATTTCGGCATGATGCGCGACCTGATCGTTGACAGCGCCGGAGTGCGCCGCCCGGGTTCTGCCGCACTCGATTTCGCCTGGCTGGCGATGGGACGCATCGACGGATTCTGGGAACTGGGACTGGCGCCATGGGATATTGCGGGCGGAGCCCTGCTGATCAAGGAGGCCGGCGGCATAATCACCGACCTCAGCGGCGGCAGCCGCTACCTGGAGACCGGTAACGTAGTTGCTGCCAATATGAAGCTCCACAAGGTAATGCTTGATACGATCAAACCACACATGTCAGCAAGCCTGAAGGAGTAAGGAGTGAAGTTTTAGGTTTTAAGTTTTAGGTTGTTGGAGACATAACCAGGTCGTAGGGTGGTATAAGCGGTAGCGCATCCCACCATGACATTGTTCTGTTTTTCTCAGTCCTCAGTACTCAGTCCTCACGACTATCTTTTAGTCCAGAACGTGGCTCACCAACCCGTCTGCGAGTTTGGGCTCGAACCAGGTCGATTTCGGCGGCATCACTTCGCCGGCATCGGCAACCGCCATGAGTGCTTCCATGGTAGTCGCGTAAAGAGAGAATGCAACAGCCATCTCGCCGCTGTCGACACGCTTCTGCAGTCCGTTGAGACCTCGAATCCCGCCGACGAAATCGATGCGGTTGTCCGTGCGCTGGTCACTGATACCGAGAATCGGATCGATGAGGTTGTCCGCCAGCAGGCTGATATCGAGGCTGGCGACAGGATCATCGGGGATCTTCCCCTGATCCAGAGTTAGTTTGTACCACTGGCCATCGAGATACATACCAAACACTGCGGTTGCCCCGGGCTTCACTGCAGTAACAGATTTTTCAAGCGAAAAGTTCTCCGCAACCCGCTGTAGAAAAGTCACTTTATCCATGCCATTGAGATCTTTGACCACTCGGTTGTAATCGAGAATCTGCATCTGGTCGTGTGGGAAAATGACAGAGAGGAAGTAGTTGTAGGATTCGTCTCCCTGATGGTCCGGATTTGCCTCTCGCCTGCTGTTGCCCACGCGTGAACCAGCCGCGGAGCGATGATGTCCGTCGGCAACATAGATCGCCTGCATGCCATCAAAAGCCTGCGTCAGCGCCGCTACTTCATCATCGTTGTCAATCATCCACATCTCATGGCGCACATCATCACGTGCAGTGACATCGACATCGGCAGGCCTGGCGCTAACCTTCGCCAACAGGGTGTCGACGATTGTGTCAGCCCGGTAGACGAGAAATACCGGCCCCGTCTGCGCATTCAACGCCTCAATCTGACGCACGCGATCATCCTCTTTGACCGGTCGGGTGAATTCATGCTTTTTCACACGGTTGTTGTCATAAGCTTCAACAGAGGCTGCAGCCACAACTCCGGTTTGCACATGACTCCCCATCGTCAGGCGATAGGCGTAGTAGCTCTCCTTGGGATCACGCTCCAACACACCCCCGGCAATCATGCGATCAAGATTCTCACGCGCTTTGGCGTAGACCTCCTGCGCATAGGGATCAGTCCCCTCCGGCAGGTCGATTTCGGGCCGGGAAATATGCAGAAAGCTCCACGGACGGCCTTCAGCCATCTCCCTGGCTTCTGTTGCGTTCATCACGTCATAGGGAGGCGCTACCACATCATCTGCACGTCCGGCAGCCGGGCGCAAGCCGGTAAAAGGTTTGATCAATGACATTAGTTGTTCCTGAGTTGAAATAAGGAGTTAGGTTTTAAGTTTTAGGTGTTAAGCACGACATACTCGCAAACCTTATTGTACCGGCTCTATCCAAAGAAAAAACAATTCTAACCACGAAAAACAC
This sequence comes from Gammaproteobacteria bacterium, assembly GCA_015767355.1. Classification (GTDB taxonomy): domain Bacteria; phylum Pseudomonadota; class Gammaproteobacteria; order Chromatiales; family Chromatiaceae; genus Sva-25. Next base: position 150 of record JADWMH010000075.1, on the reverse strand, counting down.
GAACACCCGTTTTGTCTATTTTCGTGCTTTTCGTGACTTTCGTGGTAAAAGAGAGATCCTGGAGGTACTTGCAAAACACCGTCATTCCGGCATGTTTTTAGCCGGAATCCATTTACTCGATCTGTAAGTGGTTGATTCTATAGATTCCGG
>JADWMH010000074.1 GCA_015767355.1 Gammaproteobacteria bacterium | reverse complement strand
CGAGCGTGGTGCCGGGTTCATGGAAGCCGGGGTAGTAGTAGTATTTGGCCGCCTTGTAGAAGCCGAATGCGAGGTCATTGTATGGCCCGACCCATTCTGTGGCGTCAATAGTCCCTGATGAAAGAGCGGTAAAAAGTTCACCGCCGGGAAGGTTGACAGGCGTTCCACCGAGGCGTCTCAGCACCTCACCGCCAAGTCCGGGGATGCGCATTTTCAATCCCTTGAGATCGGCGATGCTGTTGATCTCCTTGTTGAACCAGCCGCCCATCTGTACGCTGGTGTTGCCTGCAGCAGCAGGTAGAACCTTGAATGGCGCGTAGGCCTCCCGCCACAGTTCCATTCCGCCGCCGTAGTAGAGCCAGCCATTCATCTCATTGGCAGTGAGTCCAAAAGGGACGGTGGAGAAAAACTGAAATGCTTCATTTTTTCCCTTCCAGTAATAGGCGGCTCCATGCCCCATCTCGGCAGTACCGCTGGAGACGGCATCAAACACTTCAAAGGCTGGAACCAGCTCCTTGGCCCCGTAAACTTTGACTGTCAAACGTCCCCCGGACATTTCGGTGATCAGTCGCGCCAGGTTGTTGGCGCCCGTGCCCAGGCCGGGGAAGTTCTTTGGCCAGGTGGTGACCATCTTCCATTGATATTCAGCTTTGGCATAAGCAGCAGTGGAGGCGCCAAGAGCTGTACCGGCTGCGATGGAGCCGGCAGCTGCTTTTTTGAGAAAGTCACGACGTTGCATAAAGAGCACCTTTGTTGTTTGAAGAGATCCATTGAACGCTATTTCAACGGGAAGGTTTTAAGTTTTAGGAAGGTTTTAGGTTTTAGGTTTTTAAGCTTTATGTTTTAGGTAACACAGTAATACCATACCCCTCTGGCGCCGGCTTTGACAAGGTGCTTTCCACCTAAAACCTAAATCCTAAATCCTGACCTATACACTCCGGCCTCAGTAACTACCGCATCCAGCGGCACATCCCACTTCTGCGATTTGATGGATGGGACTTTCTGCAACTCGTGAGCAATGCCGATCAGGTAGGGGCGCTTCCAGGATGAATTTCCCCTGGTCTTACCCAGTGTACGGTCATAGAAACCTCCTCCCATGCCTATGCGCTGAGCGGATGCATCAAAGGCCACCAGTGGAACCAGGATCAGATCCAGTGACCTTAAAGGCCTCCTGCTGTTTCCATGGCAGGAGGGTTCGAGAATGCCGAAGCGGTTTGGCTGCAGCAGGGCATGCTCTCTCCATTCACAAAAAAACAGCCGCCCATGATTGAAGGGGTGCAACACCGGCAGATATAGCTGCTTGGAAGTGCGCCGGCTGATTTTGGCAATGGGCGAAGGGTCAAGCTCCCCATTGGCAGAGAGGTAGAGTGCGATGCGCCTGGCTTTTTGAAAATGGCGCAGCCGGGTGAGATTTTTGCTGACAAGGCGTGCGTGCTGTCGCTGCTGTGCAGCCGACAGTTTCAGACGTTGCCGGCGAATAGATGAACGAAGCTTGTTTGTCGACATGATTAAAAGTAGGGCGATACCACAGATGCCGGCGTCGATCATACCCTTGAACCTTAATAGTTCAAGTGGGTGTTTCAGGTATTACATAAGGCTTTCCGCTCAAGACGGACATGCACACCAATAATACATTCCACTCCCGGGGTAAATGCAAGGCTCAAGAAACCGATCAACTTTCGAACACAGTAGAAATCGCCCTGAAACCATCATATCCTATTTTTGCTGAAATTCCAGTTGATTTATCTGCCTTTTGCAGAAAAAATTCAATACTATCAGGGAGGAGTGGATAGGGTGTATAGTGGATAGGTTTGTTGTTATGTTCGTCGCCAGGGAGGGGGCTACGGATTAAGAGCGGTCTCGATTTTATGCCTCAATGATCGCAATTGCTCATCGATTTTCCCGGATTCACTTGTGGCATGCTGTTGTTGATGCAGTAATTCATTTGAGAGATTCAAGGCAGCCATGACGGCGATGCGTTCATTGTTCATCACTTTGCCGCTTGCACGAATCTCTTTCATGCGCTTATCGAGAAGTTCAGCGGATTGCAGCAGTGCCGGCTCTTCCTCGGGCGGGCAGGAGATCAGGTATTCTTCACCAAGAATGGCGACTGTGACTGGTTTCGGTGTGCTCATGTATTTTCTTCCAGCGACTTGAGGCGGCTGATCATAGCTTCAACGCGGTTTCTCGCGAGTTCGGTTTTCTCAATCAGGGATGCACGCTCACTCACAAGATCATCCTGACTGGTGCGCAGGGTCAGGTTCTCCTGCTTCAGCTGCATACATGCATTGACCAGATCGTTGACTTTGGACTCAAGAGACTTTAACTCATTATCAGGCATATTTTTCATTCCGTTCATCGGCAAACTTCAAGGCGCCTGGAAAAGATTAAAATACGTGGATTGCGCCGCATATGGCTTCGTATTCAAGGCGCTCCAAGGGGCGCATACTTGCTGTATGCAACTCCTGGCGCAACACCGAAGACGGAGGCATAGACAACAAGGCTTGTATTCTGATCTTTGCAAGGCGCCCAATTTCATCTGGAACTATAGAGAGCAAGAGGGAGTGGGTCAATGCCAGAGGGCATAATTGAGCGCTCTATTCGCAATAAAAGTGCAAATTTCACGCATTCTGCGGAAATTTTCACGATTCAGGGTAGAGGAGAGCCTATAATCTGCTTTATCAGGATGCATGAAGGTTAGCGTTAAGCACCTCTTTTTCAGCAATATGCACGATAATCATCAAAAGATAGTTAGAGAAACTTTGGTATCCTTCATCATGCTTTAAAGTAGATTGCACTTTTCTCTGTCATCCCGAGGGAAGTGAGGTACGAACGACGAGAGATCTTGACGCACTGAGCATCAGGATCTCTCCTTCGTCGAGATGACAACTGTAAACTGGTAAATGAAGGATGCCAAAATTTTGAATGAATCGAAGCGCACAGTGATTCGATCAGGACTTCATCGACGGACAAATCAGACGTGAATCAACTCCCCGAATATGACGAAATAAAAGAGCAGCTCTCAGACGCCGGCATGGAGATTGGGCCTGCAGAGGTGCATGCCCTCATTTGCGGGTTGATCTGTGGTGATTTTGAGACATCTTTGCAGCTCATGCAGCAGGAGTTGTTTCGCGATAGTGATGCACATGAACCAGGGGTTCAGGAGTGTAAAAGCACCCTCTTGCAGATGCATACGGAAATCAGAGAACAGCTTGAAGATCCGGTTATGGGATTCCGCTTGATGCTTCCGGATGAAGATATCCGCAGCGATAAAAGGGCGCAGCAGCTGGTCAACTGGTGCCAGGGGTTTCTTTTCGGCTTTGGCATTAGCGCCAGGGACAATGAGCGCAAGATGTCTGATATAGCGCAGGAGACTCTCACGGATATTAGTGAGCTTACGCGCCTTGATGTGGAGTCCGTTGATGCCGATGATGAAGAGCAGAGGCAGCAAATGACCGAACTGGAGGAGTATCTGCGTGTCGCAGTCATGACTATCTATGAGGATGTGCCTGATGACTGCGGCTGAATTCAAGCGCAGGCGCAAGCAGTTGATGCGCATGATGGGTAAAAACGCGATTGCCATCATCCCGGCGGCGCCTGAACGCATCCGCAACCGTGATGTGCATTATACTTATCGTCCCGATAGCGACTTCTTCTATATCACCGGTTTTTCAGAACCTGAGTCTGTTGCTGTATTGATCCCTGGGCGCAAAGCCGCAGAATATATCCTCTTCTGTCGTCAGCATGACCCCAAACGAGAGCAGTGGGAAGGACGCCGCGCCGGACAGGAGGGTGCGGTACGTGACTTTGGCGCTGATGACTCCTTTCCCTTTAGCGATCTTGATGAGATTCTGCCGCGCATGCTGGAGCAGTGTGAGCGCATCTTTTATGCGATGGGGTGTGATTCCCGGCTGGATCGGCAGATGTCGGAATGGATTGGCAAGGTTCGGGCGAATTCGCGTTCGGGCCTTCAGGGTCCGCTGGAGTTTGTTGCCCTGGATCACTACCTGCACGACATGCGCCTCTATAAGAGCCGCTCGGAGATTGCGCTCATGCGCAGGGCGGCTAAATTATCAGCGCAGGCGCATATCAATCTTATGAAAAAGTGCTGCCCCGGCATGCTGGAGTATCAACTGCAGGCGCAGTTTGAGTATGAAACCAGGGTGAAAAAAGCCACAGGACAGGCCTACCCCGCGATTGTCGGTGGAGGGAATAATGGCTGTATTTTGCACTACATCGAAAACCGGGACGAGCTCAGGGATGGAGATCTGGTGTTGATCGACGCCGGTTGCGAAATCGATTGCTATGCCTCGGATATCTCCAGAACATGGCCGGTTAACGGCAAGTTCAGTGAGCCGCAGCGGCAGCTCTACGGATTGGTGCTTAAAGCCCAGCTAGCTGCAATCGCTAAAGTCAAACCCGGCAACAAGTGGCATCTGCCGCATCAGACAGCGATCAGAGTGATCACCCGCGGCCTGGTCGAACTGGGTCTGCTCAAGGGGCAAGCGACCGCACTGATAAAAAAGAAGGCGTATGAAAAATTCTATATGCACAAGACCGGACACTGGCTGGGTATGGATGTCCATGACGTCGGCGACTACAAGGTCGATGGAGAGTGGCGCATACTGGAACCGGGGATGGTGTTGACCGTCGAGCCTGGGCTTTATATTCCCAGGGGAACAAAAGGTGTGCACAAGAGATGGCAGGGCATCGGCATCCGTATCGAAGACGATGTGCTGGTGACGAAAGATGGGCATGATGTGCTTTCTAAAGACGTCCCCAAAACTCCGCATGAGATAGAGGCATTGATGAATAAATAAAGTTTTTCCACAGATGGACACAGACTAACTGACACGAAGTAAATGTCATTTCGACCAAAGGGAGAAATCTTATTCCTGGGAAGCATTGGTGCGCAATTCAAGGAGTTTTGCACCATGTGGCCTAAAGATGCATCTTGTATTAGAGTAATTGAGCAACGTGATGAGTGATTTCGACGTAGTGATTGCCGGTGGGGGGCTTGCAGGGAGTACGCTGGCCTGCGCATTGGCAAACAGTGGTGCGCGCATTGCCATTGTCGAGAGCGTCGAGGCGTCTGCCGATCACCAGCCCAGTTTTGATGACCGCGCTATCGCGCTGGCCTATGGCAGTCAGCGCATCTTCGAGGGCATCGGCCTGTGGGATTCGATAGCGCCGAGTGCTACCGCAATCAGGAAGATACATGTCTCTGAACGCGGCGGTTTTGGTTTCACCCATCTCGATGCCGCAGAAGAGCAGGTTCCTGCACTTGGTTATGTTGCCCTGGCGCGTGAACTGGGCGGTGCGATTTTGCAGCAGCTTGAGAATAGCAGCGTCACCCGTATCTCACCAGCCACGGTGATGAGTTTTACGCAAACAGAGGGCCGGCTCGGCGTGGATGTCGAGGCCGATGGCCGTCAGCAGCAGCTCACGGCGCGCCTGCTGGTTGCGGCAGACGGCGGGCAGTCGCTGATTCGTCAGCAGCTCGATATCAAAACCCGTCAATGGGAATATGGTCAGACAGCCATAGTGACGAATGTTACGCCGGGTATTCCGCATCACAACATCGCTTATGAGCGCTTCACGCCCAACGGGCCGCTGGCGCTTCTGCCGATGACAGAGAACCGTTTCGGCGTGGTGTTGACGATAAGCAGTGAAGCTTGTGACGAGGTGATGGCGCTCGATAACGACGCATTTGTCGCCTTGCTGCAGCAGCGTATTGGTTTTCGCTGCGGGCGCTTCAGTCGCATCGGTAAACGTTTCTCCTATCCGCTGACACTGATGACCGCCAATGAAGTGGTGCGCCCGCGCATTGCACTGGTTGGCAATGCCGGCCATGCACTGCATCCCATCTCGGGGCAGGGCTTCAATCTTGGCCTGCGTGATATTGCGGTGCTTGCCGATCTGATAGCAAACGCACTCAGGCAGCAGCAGGACCCGGGGTCAGAGCAACTGCTGCAGCAGTACCAGAAACAGCGTCTGCCGGACCAGCAGCAGGTCGCACTGCTGACTGACGGCCTGGTGAGGCTCTTCGGCAATCCGTTGAGGGGCCTCTCCATGGGGCGTAATCTCGGTATGCTGGCAGCTGACCTGCTGCCCGGAGTGCGTCACCGCATCGCCCGTCATGCGATGGGACTCGGCGGAATACAGTCACGCCTGGCAAGAGGGCTGCCTACATTGAGTAGTGAGTGATGAGTACTGAGGAATGAGCAACATGGATACCAGCAACAAACGCTACGACGTCATTATCGTCGGCGGGGGCATGGTCGGTGCCGCAGCTGCCTGTGGACTGGCTGAAGCAGATCTCGATGTTGCCGTGGTCGAGCAGCATGAGCCGCAGCGTGAATGGCCTGCAGAGGAGATTGATCTGCGTGTCTCCGCCATCAACAGGGGGTCGCAGCAGCTGCTGGACAATCTTGGCGCCTGGCAAGGCATCGTACGGCGCGGTGTTCAGCCCTACAGAGAGATGCGCGTATGGGATAACCTCGATATGGGGGATATCCATTTTGACAGCGCAGCCATCGGTGAAGCGGATCTTGGCCATATTATTCAGAACCGAACCATTGTTGCCGCGTTGTGGGAGCAGATGGAGAACCTCGCCAACATCCGTCTCTATGCCTCCACCACTGTTGAAAAAACGCTTGCCGGCAGCGACGCTATCAGCGTCATGCTGGAGAGTGGCGAACAGCTGCATGCGCAGCTGTTGATTGCAGCCGACGGCAGCAATTCACAGATACGTGACAAGGCGGGGATTGCGGTCAATATCCATGACTTTCATCAAAGCGCCGTGGTTGCAACTGTCACGACTGCCAACGCGCATCAGGAGACGGCATGGCAGCACTTCCTGCCCACGGGACCGCTGGCGTTTCTGCCGGTCAACAGCACGCAGTGTTCGATTGTATGGTCTACAATAGCCGAACATGCTGCGGGACTGATCGAGATGGAAGATGCCGCTTTTTGTAAAGCGCTTGCAGAAGCATCGCAGCAGCGTCTTGGAGATATCACACACACCTCTGCGCGTGCTGCATATCCGCTCGTATCCAAGCATGCGCAAACTTATATCGGCAGCAGGCTGGTGCTGGTCGGTGATGCGGCTCACCAGATCCATCCGCTTGCCGGGCAGGGCGTCAACCTGGGTTTTCGCGATGCCGCACTCCTCATCGAGGTGATTGTGGATGCGCGGCAACGAAACCGGCCGATCGGTTCGCGGTCAGTGCTGAGACGTTATGAGCGCTCCCGCCGCGGCGATAATCTAGTGACGCAGAAGAGTATGGAGGCGATTAACCGGCTCTTCAGCAATGATACGCCCGGGGTGCGTCAACTGCGCAACCTGGGACTGATTATCACCGACCGCATTGCCCCGGCAAAGGCTCTCTTCATGCGCCAGGCTCTCGGTATGGAGGGGGAAGTCCCGAAGCTGTGCAAACCCGGATGGTGACCGGGTATGCATTACACTCATCAATTATTTAGTGAGACCAGGCCTCAGGTTTAAGACTGAAAATCTCCTTAATCTCTCGCAAAGACGCAGAGACGCAAAGGGTTTTTCTTGGCGAACTTTGCGGCTTTGCGAGAGATATGTATGAAAATTGACGCATTTGTAAAGATGTTTGTTACTCAAGGATTACTAGCCACCGCACTTCTGATCACAGTAGCAATACTGGCAGCCTGCGGGCAAAAAGGTCCGCTCTATATGCCTGATGAAAAACAGGATGAGCAGATACAACACAACGAACAGGATCAAAGCAAAAATTAATCATGGATCATTTTCACTACATCGATGACCAGTTGCACGCAGAAGGGGTTCCGCTGGCGCAGATTGCTGAACAATACGGCACCCCCTGCTATGTTTACTCCCGCGCCACGCTGGAGCGCCACTGGCATGCATTCAATGACGCCTTCGAGGGGCATCCGCACCTGGTCTGCTATGCGGTCAAGGCCAACTCCAATATTGCCGTCCTGAATCTGCTGGCGCGTCTCGGTTCGGGTTTCGATATCGTCTCGCTTGGTGAACTCGAGCGTGTGCTGGCAGCTGGCGGCGATGCCTCTAAAATCGTCTTCTCCGGAGTCGGAAAGAGGGTTGACGAGATGCAGCGCGCGCTTGAAATCGGAATTCACTGCTTCAATGTGGAGTCGGCCTCGGAGCTGAAGCGTCTTGATGCTGTCGCTGCAGCGATGCATAAAACGGCCCCTGTTTCACTACGTGTCAATCCGGATGTCGATGCCAATACTCACCCCTACATCTCGACAGGTCTGAAGGAGAACAAGTTCGGCGTCGATGTTGATGCAGCAATCGAACTGTATCGCTTTGCTACGCGTCTGCCGCACCTGGAAGTCATTGGCATCGATAGCCACATTGGCTCCCAGTTGACGACGCTCTCTCCCTTCCTCGATGCACTGGAGCGGGTGCTGGCCCTGATCGACACCCTCGCAAAAGAGGGTATCAATATTCGCTACATTGATCTCGGCGGTGGTCTGGGTGTTCCCTACAATGACGAGGAACCGCCGCACCCGCAGGAGTATGCAAAAGTCATTCGCACCCGTCTCGACAAAATGAATCTTGAAATCATTATGGAGCCCGGCCGCGCCGTTGCGGCTAATGCCGGCGTTCTGCTGACAAAAGTAGAGTACCTGAAACCCACGCAGGAGAAAGATTTTGCGATTGTCGATGCAGCCATGAACGACCTGCTGCGGCCTGCGCTCTACCAGGCCGAGCAGCAGATTATCCCGCTCGACCATCGCTCACAAGGGCGCGACGGCATTTACGATATCGTTGGTCCGGTGTGTGAAACCAGCGATTTTCTGGGAAAGAGTCGTGAACTCAGCCTCAGGGCCGGTGACCTTCTGGCAGTGCGTTCAAGCGGCGCCTATGGATTTACCATGAGCTCTAATTACAACAGCAGGCCACGCGCGGCCGAAGTGATGGTCGACGGGGATCAGTTCCATCTGATACGCGAGCGCGAAAGTATCGAATCGCTCTATGCGGGTGAGAAGATACTGCCCTGAAGAGCGTTTCAAAGCAGGGCGTCCAGGTGTGCAGCGACACTGCGTCCCAATGCATCGAGATTGTATCCGCCTTCAAGTGTTGAGACGATGCGCCCATGC
>JADWMH010000073.1:7509-9168 GCA_015767355.1 Gammaproteobacteria bacterium | reverse complement strand
GGCTCCTCGCAATGACGGCATTCATACGAGTTTATTGAGAAATCATATCAAGCATAGCACATGCCCATTGAGCCGGATCAGCGTGTAATCCTCTCAATCCGATCCATCGCGCTTTCAAGAATCTCCATGCTGGTGGCGATGGAGATGCGTATATGCCCGCCGAGTCCGAATGCGCCGCCGGGAACAAGCGCCACTCCGGCATTCCCGATCAGGTATTCACCCAGTTCCATGTCATCGGCGATGCCATCAAGCCGGTCGATCAGCTGCTGTACGTTAGGGAAGAGATAGAAGGTGCCGTCGCTCTGCAGACACTCGATGCCGTCCATGCGGTTCAGGCGTTCAACAACGTAGTCATGACGCTGTTTGAAATGCACCACCATCTCGCCGATGCACTCCTGGGGGCCGTTCAGCGCCGCGACCGCCGCCGCCTGCGAGATTGAGCAGGGATTGGAGGTGCTTTGCGACTGCACCTTTTTCATCGCCTTGATGATATGCGCCGGACCGCCTGCATAGCCGATGCGCCAGCCTGTCATGGCGTACGCCTTGGAGACGCCGTTGAGAACCAGGGTCTGTTCCATCAGCTGCGGGCAGGCCATGACGATATTTGAAAATGTATTGCCTTCCCACAGGATGTGTTCATACATGTCGTCGGTGGCGACGATGATGTTTGGATGCTCCAGCAGCACCTCGGCCAGTGCCGCCAGTTCATCGTGGCTGTAACACATGCCGGTCGGGTTGGAGGGGCTGTTGATGACGACGATACGCGTCTTGTCGGTGATTGCGCCTCTGAGTTGGTCGGCATTCATCTTGAACTGCTGATCTGCACCCGCTCGTATATAGACGGGTATACCGCCGGCGAGAATGGCCATATCCGGATAGGAGACCCAGTAGGGAGCAGGGATGATGACTTCATCGCCGGGATCCAGCACAGCCTGCGCCATGTTGTAAAAACTCTGCTTGCCGCCGGAGGAGATCAGGATTTGATCTGCAGCATAATCCAGCCCGTTGTCACGCTTGAACTTGTCGATAACAGCCTGCTTCAGCTCGGGAGTCCCATCGACAGCCGTGTACCTGGTCTTGCCGTCATGAATTGCCCGGATAGCGGCTTCACTGATGTGATCCGGGGTATTGAAATCCGGTTCGCCGACACCGAGACCGATAATATCCTTGCCGGCGGCGCGCATCTCCGAGGCGCGGGCGGAAATGGCGAGTGTTGGAGAGGGTTTAACAGCCTGAACGCGTTGTGACAGCTTGATGCTCATTGATGTGATCCCTTGTTTTGTTTTTAAAGTTTGCAGTCACTAGTGAGAGCATGTCTCAGACTGACGAGGCATGAAAGAAAACATTTTTCTCTCGCCAAGACGCAAAGGTTTTCTTGGCGTTCTTTGCGTCTTTGCGAGAGTCATTACCGGTTTTTGCTTTTTACTGCAAACTGATGACTGCCTACAGCCAACTTTTTTCTTGTCAACTGTATAATTGTAATCATAGCCAATTCTCACCCGCGGGCGAAGCCTTATGTCAAAGGAATTTCAACTTGAGTCAAAATATTCGCCTGCAGGTGATCAGCCTCAGGCAATTGCGCGTCTGGTTGAGGGTCTCAATGACGGCGAGGCGGGCATGACGCTGCTGGGGGTCACGGGTTCAGGCAAAACATTCACC
>JADWMH010000073.1:5691-7499 GCA_015767355.1 Gammaproteobacteria bacterium | reverse complement strand
CATCGCCAATGTGATTCAGCAGATGCAGCGGCCGACGCTGATCATGGCGCATAACAAGACCCTGGCCGCACAGTTGTACGGTGAGATGAGGGATTTTTTCCCGCACAATGCGGTGGAGTATTTTGTCTCCTACTACGACTACTATCAGCCGGAAGCCTATGTTCCGGCGTCTGATACCTTCATCGAGAAGGATGCATCGGTCAATGAGCACATCGAGCGCATGCGTCTCTCGGCGACCAAGGCGTTGCTGGAGCGTCATGACGTCGTTATTGTCGCCACGGTTTCAGCTATCTACGGACTGGGAGATCCGGTTGCCTACCTGGGGATGATGCTGCACCTGTCGCGTGGCGAGCTGATGGATCAACGCGCCATATTGCACCGCCTGGCTGAACTGCGGTACAAGCGCAATGACGTGGTGCTGGAGCGGGGGACTTTCCGCGTGCGTGGCGAAGTCATCGATATCTATCCCGCCGAATCGGATGAAGAGGCGGTTCGCATCGAGATGTTTGACGAGGAGATCGAGAAGCTCAGCCTGTTCGACCCGCTCACTGGTGAGATATTGCGCTCAGTGCCGAGATACTCGGTCTATCCGAAAACCCACTATGCGACACCGCGTGAGACCATTCTCGGGGCAATCGATGAGATCAAGGCGGAGCTGAAACAGCGTCTCGAAGAGCTGCATAAGCTCAACAAGCTGGTTGAGGCGCAGCGCCTGGAGCAGCGCACCATGTTCGATATCGAGATGATGGTTGAACTGGGCTACTGCTCCGGCATAGAAAACTACTCCCGCTATCTCTCCGGACGTGCGCAGGGAGAGCCGCCGCCGACCCTGTTCGATTATCTGCCGGATGATGCACTGCTGGTGATCGACGAGGCGCATGTCACGATTCCACAGATCGGCGGTATGTTTCGCGGCGACAGGTCGCGCAAGGAGAACCTGGTGGAGTATGGATTTCGCCTGCCGTCAGCACTGGATAATCGTCCCATGCGCTTTGAGGAATTCGAGGCTCGCTCGCCGCAGGCGATCTACATGACAGCGACACCGCGGGATTACGAAATCGAACACTCCGGCGCCGTGGTCGAGCAGCTGGTCAGGCCCACCGGTTTGATCGATCCTGAAGTGGAGGTGCGCCCTGCGACCACCCAGGTCGATGATCTGCTCTCCGAGATCAACAAATACGCCGCCAGGGAGCTGCGTGTGCTGGTGACGACGCTCACCAAGCGCATGGCTGAAGATCTGACGGAGTACCTCATGGAGCACGATGTCCGGGTGCGCTACCTGCACTCGGATATCGATACCGTCGAGCGGGTTGAGATCATCCGCGATCTGCGCCTGGGAGCCTTTGACGTGCTGGTTGGCATCAACCTGCTGCGGGAGGGTCTCGATATGCCTGAAGTGGCGCTGGTTGCAATTCTGGATGCAGACAAGGAGGGGTTCTTGCGCTCGGAGACATCGCTGATCCAGACCATCGGGCGTGCAGCGAGGCATGTCGAGGGCAGGGCGATTCTCTACGCGGACAAAATGACCGGTTCGATGGAGCGCGCCATCAATGAGACCGAACGCCGCCGGCAAAAACAGATTGATTTCAATAAGGAGCACGGGATTACGCCGAAATCGATCGAAAAGAGCGTCGCCGATATTCTCGAAGGCGCCACTCCGGGTGCGCCGGTGAATGCGAAAAGGTATGCCAGGGTCGCACAGGAGATCGCGGAGTATGCATCACTGACGCCGAAGCAGATGATGAAAAAAGTGAAGGATCTGGAAAAGCAGATGTACCGTCATGCCCAGGATCTGGAGTTTGAAGAGG
>JADWMH010000073.1:0-5681 GCA_015767355.1 Gammaproteobacteria bacterium | reverse complement strand
AAGTTTTAAGTTGTTAAGTTTTAGGTTTTAGGTATCCGGCTATAGTGCTATTACCAAGCTTCGTTCGCAATGATAGGGTGCAATGGATAATCCGAGGCTCCCTTAAAACCTCATTCATAAAACCTAACAACCTAAAACTTAAAACCTACCTGCTATAATCCCCCGATTCTTGATCAACTACTTTGATAGCTATCACCATCATGACCGACTCGACTGATCACCCGCAAGACGAAAACAAGCTGATTGCCCAGCGACGTGAAACCCTGACTGCAATGCGGGAAGCGGGGAATCCATTTCCGAACGATTTCCGCCGCAATGTCGTCAATGGCGAGCTGCGCGTCGAATATGGTGAAAAAAGCAAGGAGGAGCTTGAGTTGCTGGGGCTGCGCGTCAAAATCGCCGGCCGCATCATGAGCCGCCGCATCATGGGCAAGGCGAGTTTTGCCAATCTGCAGGATATGAGCGGGCGCATGCAACTCTATGTCGCGCGTGACAACATCGGTGAAGAGAACTATCTGGCATTCAAAAAGGAGTGGGACGTCGGGGATATTATCGGTGCCGAAGGGGTGCTGACAAAAACCAACAGGGGCGAGCTCTCTGTGCGCTGCGACACGGTCACGCTGCTGACAAAATCGCTGCGCCCGCTGCCCGAAAAGTTTCATGGCCTGACAGACCAGGAGCAGCGCTACCGCATGCGCTACATCGACCTGATCATGAACGAAGCTTCGCGTGATACTTTTCGTTTGCGTACCCGCGTGGTGCAATTTTTGCGCAACTACCTTGACGGCCATGGCTACATGGAGGTGGAGACGCCGATGATGCAGGCCGTTCCCGGCGGCGCTGCGGCGCGCCCGTTCTCGACCTTCCATAATGCGCTGGATATGGAGTTGTTTTTGCGCATCGCACCGGAGCTCTACCTGAAACGCCTGGTCGTTGGCGGGTTCGAACGTGTCTACGAAATTAACCGCAACTTCCGCAACGAAGGACTCTCCACGCGCCATAATCCTGAGTTCACCATGCTGGAGTTCTATCAGGCCTACGCGGATTACAATGACTTGATGGATCTCACCGAGGATATGCTGCGTCATCTGACTGAGGGGGTGTTGGGAAGTTCCACGGTCACTTATCAGGGGGAAGAGTATGATTTCGGTTCCCCGTTTGCGCGCATGACGATCAGGGAGTCGATCCTGCACTTCAATGCGGATGTAAGCGCTGAGCAGCTGGATGATATCGACAAGGCGCGTGCCGTTGCAGAGGGGCTTGGCATTCCACTCAAGGAGAGTTATGGCCTCGGCAAGGTGCAGATCGAAATCTTCGAGAAGACGGTAGAGCATCGTCTCATGAATCCGACCTTTATCACCGCCTATCCGACCGAAGTCTCCCCGCTGGCGCGCCGCAGCGATGCGGATCCCTTCGTTACCGATCGTTTTGAATTTTTTGTCGGCGGCCGCGAGATTGCCAACGGCTTCTCCGAGCTCAACGATGCGGAGGATCAGGCGGAGCGGTTTCGCAAGCAGGTTGAAGAGAAGGATGCGGGTGATGACGAGGCGATGCACTACGATGCAGACTACATCCGTGCGCTGGAATACGGCATGCCGCCGACGGCAGGCGAGGGCATCGGCATCGATCGCCTGGTGATGCTGCTGGCTGATGCGCCATCGATCAGGGACGTGCTGCTGTTCCCGCACATGCGCGCTGAATAGTTGCTGATTTTTTAAATTTCACCACGAAGAACACGGAGAGCACGAAGAGAAGTAATGCCCTCAATAGCTCTATGCAGGACCACAGTCATAGGCCCGAGCAATGTGTGGAGATATTGAGAAATTGCGAAGAGAAACAATAAATCCTTCGTGCTCTTCGTGCTCTTCGTGTTCTTCGTGGTTGATTCTTGTCTGCAGTAATAAGCTATCTCCTGACACCCGACATGGCAAAACGACGACGCAGCTCCCGCCGTAAAGGCCCCGTAAAAGCAATCCTTGGCTGGTTGCTGAAGGGTTTTCTGCTGCTGATTGCATTGTTGCTGCTGCTGATCCTGGTGTTTCGCTGGGTTCCTATTCCGACCTCATCATTCATGCTGCAGCAGAGCTATGCCGCCTGGCAGGATCCGCAGCATCACCGGGAGGTGAGATACTGGTGGCTGGATTGGGAGGATATGCCGAAAAACGCGGCTCTTGCGGTGATTGCGGCGGAGGATCAGCGCTTTCCTGATCACTGGGGTCTGGACCTGAAGGAGCTGCAGCGCGCCATCGAACAGAATGGCGCAAGAGGCGCCAGCACCATCAGTCAGCAGGTGGCGAAGAATCTTTTTCTGTGGGGAGGCAGGAGCTATGTGCGCAAGGCAGTGGAGGCGGGCATCACCCTGCTGATCGAGGGGATGTGGCCAAAACAGCGCATCCTGGAGGTCTACCTGAATATCGCGCAGTTTGGCGATGGCGTCTATGGGCTCAATGCGGCCGGGCGGAAATTTTTCCACAGGGATCCGCGCAAAATGACCCGCAACCAATGTGCGCTGCTTGCAGCTGTGCTGCCGAATCCAGTGATTTACAAGGTCTCAAAACCGAGCAAAAAGGTGCGCAGGCAGCAGCGCTGGATCCTGAAGCAGATGAAGCAGCTTGGCGGCATCAAGTATCTTGATAAGCTGCAAAAATGAGATTTTATTGATTATCCCGTCAGCATTCAAACCCCTCTGGTGGTTGGTAAACCCGCACCTGCAGACCCTGTGGCCCGTCTTGTTCGGCAGAAAGCGAATTCATGGCCGCAGCGAACGGCTGGAGCTGGATGATGGCGACTTTCTGGATCTTCGCTGGCTTGATGGTGATGGCCCGCTCGTGGTGGTGGTGCATGGTCTCGAAGGATCGATCGATTCTCACTATGCGGGCGCAATGATGCAGGCATTGCAGAAGCATGGTTTTCACGGTCTGTTTATGCATCTGCGCGGCTGCAGCGGCGAACCCAATCGTCTCGATCGCTCCTATCACTCCGGTGAAACGGGCGACCTTGCCGCAGTGGTGCGGCATGCAGAGAGTGTGACCGGCAAGCCTGTTTTTGCCATGATCGGCTACTCGTTGGGAGCAAATGCATTGTTGAAATGGCTGGGTGAAGAGGGTGGGAAGCCACCTCTGCAGCGTGCTGTTGCAGTTTCTGTTCCATTTCAACTTGGCGACGCGGCGCGCAAGTTATCGACTGGTTTTTCGCGGCTCTATCAAAGTCATCTGCTGGAGAGGCTGCGCCGTAATTATCGCCGCAAGTTCAGGCGACGCGCATCTCCATTGCCGGTTGATGTCGATACGCTGCGTGATTTTTACAGCTTTGATGACAGGATCACGGCTCCTCTGCATGGATTCAGCAGCGCGGATGACTACTACCGGCAGTCGAGCTCACGCCAATATTTGAAAAACATTCAATGCGAGACATTGATCCTGCATGCGCAGGACGATCCCTTTATGTTTGAAGAGAGCATACCCCGTAATGAAGAGCTGTCGCCGCATGTGACGCTGGAACTCTCAAAACATGGCGGTCACGTTGGTTTTATCGGTGGAAGAGTGTTGCCGCAGCGTTGGCTGGAGCCACGAATTATCCGCTTTTTGCAAAGCTGATTGATTCATGAAGTCTTGTCATTGCTTCGTTCCTCGCAATGACAAAACCTTCCAGTTACGTTATCCGCCTATTGCACCCTGTTTTTTTCCACAGATGCACACAGATAAACACAGATTAAAGAGGCTCTTCCAAATTCCAATAAGTTGTCATTTCGACTGAAAGGAGAAATCTTAACTCATTGATAAATAAGATCTCTCACATTCGTTCGAGATGACAAAGTTCGCTATTTAAGAGTTTTGCAAGTAGTTCTAAAGAGATCTCTTAAATATCTGTGTGCATCCTTAAACCGGATATAGCTCAAAAACTGGTACCAAAGCCAAGATCCTGCTGACTGCTCATGGCTTTCATGCCGGTTAGATCATGAATCTGGGTGACCGGGCCGTTGGGAAAGAGGCCGTAGAGGTACTTTTTGCCGCCTTCATCTCCAAACTCTGTGTCCATTAGCGCCATCATTTTGCGGGCGCTGCGACACTCCTCACAATTGTCATAGACGTCCAGTACGAAGTCGATGACACCCCAGTGCTCCGGTGAAAGTTCCATGCCGGCCTGTTGAGCTTTTTGGCTGATGTGATCGTGTGTGATTGATCGCGGCTCGTCGCTGGGTTCCAGGGTAAGACCTGTCACGTTTTGTAGGTTATCGTAATTCATGGGTTTCTCCAATGGTGGTAAGTTCTAATTAGTGATAGTTATTAATAACCAAGTAAAATACTTGGTTATTTCGACAATAGTTCAGGATCATAGGTTTGTCAAGGGTTTCGTCTGTTTTTTGTAACTTCTGAATAAGCCCGTGCAAGCATTCCGGTTAGAAAACCGTAGGGGGGATAAGGCGTCTTTTTGCCGCATCCACCCTACGATCTGCATAGGATGAGTCGAAGCACGAGGCGCATCAGTATCTACATCTGCGCCAAATCGATGCGCTTCGTTTTACTCAGCACATCCTACGGGGCATTGATCTGTACAGACATTAGAAATGCACGGATTGATTGAGAAGTGAGATCAATTATCGGGAATATCAAGCGATGTGAAAAAACATGCTTGACAATAACGCCTGAAAACGTAAAATCTGCACCCTTCAGCGGGAATAGCTCAGCTGGTAGAGCACAACCTTGCCAAGGTTGGGGTCGCGAGTTCGAATCTCGTTTCCCGCTCCAGATTATAGAAACCCCGAATTTAGGCAACTGGAAGAAATTAATTTGCCAGGATTGCGTCGGATAGGGCTTCGTATTCAAGGCGTTACAAGGGGCGCATGCTTGATTGTATGTAACTCTTGGAACAACGCAGAAGACGGAGTCGTAAACAAGCAAGGCTGGCGAATTAATTTTTGTAAGTTGCCTTAGTTGCGGGGTTTTGCTTTGCGAAGCACACACCTTTGGCTGGGTGGCAGAGTGGTTATGCAGCGGCCTGCAAAGCCGTGGACAGCGGTTCGATTCCGCTCTCAGCCTCCATATTATATGAACCATAAAGCCTGCCCGGGTGGCGGAATTGGTAGACGCAGCGGACTTAAAATCCGCCGGCCATTGCGGCCGTGCCGGTTCAAGTCCGGCCCCGGGCACCAGAATTTTTGATTGAAACAGACGATTAAACAGATTTCTCGCAGTGGAGAACAATATGCGCCAACCCCTGATTGCCGGTAACTGGAAAATGAATGGCTCGCAAGAGAGCGTCACAGCACTGCTCAATGGTGTGAAGGCGGGTATGGGCGATGTTGCTAAAGCGGAAGTCGCTGTATGCGCGCCCGCTATCTATATTCCGCTGGTTCAGGACTTGCTAAAAGATTCTGCAGTGACATGGGGCGGTGAGGATCTCTCCGTACATGAATCCGGCGCCTATACCGGCGAAATCTCTGCCTTCATGCTGAATGATTTCGCTTGTAAATATGTGTTGGTCGGGCATTCCGAGCGCCGCTCCTATCATCATGAAGATGATGAGGCCGTTGCCGAAAAATTTGAAGCTGCGTTCAATGCAGGACTCATTCC
Source organism: Gammaproteobacteria bacterium (assembly GCA_015767355.1). GTDB lineage: Bacteria > Pseudomonadota > Gammaproteobacteria > Chromatiales > Chromatiaceae > Sva-25. The sequence goes on along the minus strand of JADWMH010000073.1, from coordinate 108 downwards.
GGTGCTTTGTATTGGTGAAACCCTGGAGGAGCGTGAGCAGGGAATTACCGAAGAGGTTGTCGTGCGCCAAATTGAAGCAGTCATCACGCGTGTTGGTATCGATACGCT
>JADWMH010000237.1 GCA_015767355.1 Gammaproteobacteria bacterium | reverse complement strand
TGCCGCCATTCTTGTTTGCCTCAATATCACCATCGATAATATGGCGTATAAAGTTACCTGCTGTCACTGCTGCCTCATCATTCATGCTGCGCTCTCTTCCACACGTTTGTTTATGTACTGAAGTGCTCTGTCGATACGGCGCAGGCAGGCCTCTCTTCCAACCAGTTCCAGCGTGACATCGATGCCGGGGGAAGCTGCCCTGCCGACCACGGCCACGCGCAAGGGTTGTGCAACCTTGCCCATTTTCAGATCCAGTGACTCTGCCACATCGATAACAACCTGGTGCAACTTTTCCGCTTCCCAGTCTTCCTGTGCAGCGAGCCGCTCCTTGACCTGCTGCAGTGGTTCACGAGCAGCCGCCTTCAGATGTTTTTTGGCCGCCTTTTCATCAAAGTCTTCATAATCACGATAGAAGAATGCACTGATCTCCGCCATTTCTACCAGCGTCCTGGCACGCTCCTGCTGTTGGCGCACCACTTCAACGATATCCGGGCCGCTGACAGGATCAATATCCAGATCACCCAGATGCGGGCTTAGCAAACGCGCAATCCTGACAGGGTCCGCACTCTTGATATAGTGCTGATTAATCCACAGCAGTTTCTCTGTATTGAAGGCGGATGCCGCCTTGTTGACGTCCTTAATGTCAAACAGCTCGACCATCTGGTCGAGGGTAAAGAGCTCATCATCACCATGCGACCAGCCCAGGCGCACCAGATAATTAAGCAGAGCTTCAGGCAAGATGCCCTGCTTGCGATACTCCATAACGCTGACTGCGCCATGGCGTTTTGACAGGCGCGAACCATCATCTCCAAGAATCATCGGCACATGGGCATAACGCGGTGGTTCCTTACCCAGTGCCGTTAGAATATTTATCTGGCGTGGCGTGTTGTTGACATGATCATCTCCGCGGATCACATCGGTAATCCCCATGTCCAGATCATCAACCACCACCGTCAGGTTATAGGTCGGAGACCCGTCGGTTCTACGGATAATCAGATCATCCAGTTCATCATTCCGGAAAACAATCTTCCCGCGCACCTGATCATCGACAATGACGCTGCCTTCAGGTGGATTACGGAAGCGAATGACATGCGGCTCATCAGCAGCAATCGATTTCCCGCGACAATGACCATCGTAGCGAGGCTTTTCCTTGCGCTGCATCTGCCCTTCACGCAAGGCATCCAGGCGCTCCCGGGGACAACTACAGCGATAGGCCAGTTTTTTGTTCAGCAACTCATCAATAATTTCATTGTAGCGATCAAACCGCCGGGTCTGGTAGAACGGGCCTTCGTCATAATCCAGCCCCAACCAGGTCATCGCCTCCAGTATGGCGTTGATAGACTCTGTCGTGGAACGCTCCAGGTCGGTATCTTCAATGCGCAGCACATACTTGCCACCATGCTTGCGGGCATGCAGCCAGGAAAACAGGGCGGTGCGCGCACCACCAACATGCAGATAGCCCGTCGGACTGGGTGCAAAACGTGTTTTGGTGCTCATCAGGTCAAATACTCGATAAAAAAGAGAGGAAGTTTACCCCATATATCGACCAACAGGTATCAGACAATGCCCGGCTCAGGATCACTGATCGCAATCAGACTGCTGAGTGCATAACGCAATTTCTCCTGATCTACAGGTTTGAGAAGAAAGCGGGACACACCCAAGCGGTCGCATTTCTCATATATCTCTGTCGTTGCATCACCGGTCACGACAAATATCGGTATGGCCACATCCTCCGACGTCCGTGTCCTGTACAACTCAATCACGTCAAAGCCGGACATACCCGGCATCTGAATATCCAGCACCATCAGGTCATACGTGCCACTGCGCAGTTTTTCCAGTGCCATTGGACCTGACGAGGCGAAATCCGACTCGATACCCATATCCTCCAGCATGGCTTTCATTACATGACGATTCAACCTGCAGTCGTCCGTTACCAGCACATTGAGCTTTTCCCCACTCTCTAAAAAAATAGCAAGATCATCTTTCAGGTTATCTCGTGTGCGCGTATCCAGCACCCGGGAAGCATAAGACAACACATTCTCAATCTGCTCACAGGACTCTATTACCAGGTGAAATCCTGCACGAAGGTAGTCATCGCGTTTACTTGCATTTTCACAAAGTGCAACCAGGCAGGAACCTGCCTGATGGCTCTGGCGGATAACATCATCAATCCCGGCATCAGTAACCGCACACGCATCCACAATTACGCAACATTCACCCAAATCAATATCAGAGCGACCCAGCTCACTCCAGTTATCGAACATCCTCATCCCGCCAAATACGGCAGGTACTGTGTCTTGCGGTAGCCTCACGCCAACTGCACAGCAATCGGGTAGCGCAGCCTCTGTTGCACTCCCTGCTTGCTGATCACCCGACACCTCTACCAAAGGTACATGAAACCAGAATCGACTCCCCTTGTTTTCCTCACTCTCAAGGCCAATCTGTCCACCCATCAAGTCAACAAGTCGTTTCGCAATCGATGTTCCCAGCCCGGTCCCGCCAAAACGTCGTTGCACGGAGTCATCTGCCTGCTGAAAACGCTCAAAGATACGCGACTGCTTGGCTGACGGTATTCCAACACCGGTATCGATCACCTCAAACAGTATTTGCTTGCTGCCATCCAGACTCTGAAAATTACTGATCCTGACTTTTACCTCACCAACGGACGTAAATTTGACTGCATTCCCCACCAGATTCACCAGGACCTGTCGCAAATGATCAACATCACCACGTACACGCGGCGGCAGGGTGATGTCCACATCAGTGATGTATCTGACTCCATCCTGCTCCGCTTGCATCGAGAACATACCTTCGACCGAGCGAATCAGTCCGTACAAATTGAATACTTCATCTTCTATACGAACATGACCTGATTCAATCCTGGATAAATCCAGAACGCCCTCAACGAGCGTTGTAAGACTTGCGGAGGCATCTCTTATGCTCCTCGTTATCCGGGCCCGACTGACATCATCCATTGTCTGATCCAGTCGTTCACTAAAATTCACTACGGCATTCAGCGGCGTCCTGATTTCATGACTGACGTTTGCCAGAAATCTGGTTTTTTCCTGGTTGGCTCGGATAGCAGAAT
>JADWMH010000236.1 GCA_015767355.1 Gammaproteobacteria bacterium | reverse complement strand
CAACCACAACGAGCTGAAAATCAGAATCAACCGGAATAGCCACTGGCTGCGAGCAGCGTTGACAGGTCTGCCATAACGTTGCTTCCGCATGCCCCTCAACCAGGGGTCGTCCAAAGCCGTCACGGGAGAAACGAAAAACATAACCGACCTTCCCCTGCGGACGAATCAGCAAGGGTGCAAGACGGGGGAAGTCAATGAGTTCAGCAACTCCTGTATATGATAATCCCTGCTCAGAGACCCGCCACGGATCAATCTGCTTTGGAAGGCGTGATGACATAAACGCGCAATACTAACTACGAACACTCCATTTGTCAAAAATATCAACGACTTTGAAGTTCGTGCAAAATTCGCAAATGCCAGGCATTGTCATCTTGATCGAATATGAGAGATCTTATTTATCGATATGCAAGGATTTCTCTTTCCAGTCGAAATGAGTGCTATTTAAGATTTTTTCAAGCAGCCTGGCAACTATGTTCCGCACCTTCAATAAAGCACAAAACAGTCACTGCTATTTGGATGCATCAGGAAGAAACGATGGAGGCATGGCCGTTTTTTATCTCCATGCAATCACGGCATTTGCACATCCATGTGCGACAGATGCCGAATTTCCGTCTTCGCCATCATGCATGTACAAATGTCACAAGAGGACAGCAAGCCCGGAGAGCGCGACCATTCATGTAAGCCAGGACCCCAAAGGTTTTACCTGGCGAGTTTGGCGTCCTGGCGAGATATATTGTCGAAAATAACCCCATCGCAAGAATGTTGGGCTGCCTGCTCTTCAATCCCGATAATGGACATCAACCCAGCAACGCGGCAGGGATTCACCTGACGGAAAAGCCAGATCAGCTTTACTGAAGGCCTTGACATCCTGCATCTCCTCACCGGCATGAAAGCGACCGGCCACATCATCTTTATTCGGATCAAACAACGCACTCACATCGGTAACTTCCACAAGGTCGTTACTTTTTTTGTCCCGTAAAAACATCTCGAATCTCCTCGATATCTGATTTCATTCTGGTTCACTTCCAGTATATATCATAATGATTCGCGGCTGCCTCTCTTTCAAACCCCAACAGAGCAAATATTGGCAGAAATCATCCGGGAGCATCTCCGGGAACCCGGGATCCCACACATATCCAGTGATAGACGTTATAATACTGCGCTGTTAGGATTGCCCGATTCACTTTTTACTCTCTCTTTTTTCAGGTGTAAGAATGCCCAAGGTTGTTGTCTATAGCACTGCTTATTGTCCCTACTGCGTACGCGCCAAAGATCTGTTGAGCCGCAAATGTGTTGAATATGAGGAGATCAGAATCGATCTGGATCATTCAAGAATGGCGGAAATGGTGGAACTGAGCAAGCGGCGAACAGTACCCCAGATCTTTATTGATGATTTTCATGTCGGCGGATTCGATGACATGGCTGCACTGGAGATGGATGGCAAACTCAACGACCTGCTCGGTCTTGGTGATGAAATCGAGGAAGATGCAGTCACCTAAAACCTTGCCAACGATGCGTCTCGATAAATGGCTGTGGGCAGCGCGTTTTTTCAAGACCAGAAAACTGGCTTGCGAGGCGATCAATGGCGGCAAAGTCCATCTGCATGGCCAGCGCACCAAACCCGGCAGGGATGTCAAACCCGGCTCCCTGCTGCGTATTCACAAAGGCGCGCTGGAGTGGAATATCGAAGTGGTGCTGATTCCAAAACAGCGTCGTCCTGCACCCGAGGCGAAAACCTTTTATGTTGAAGAGGCCGGGAGCGTCTCTCGCCGTGAAACAGTGATTGAGCAGCAGCGCTTACTGCGCGCCGCCGCCCCATCCAGACCGGCAGGACGCCCCGGGAAACGCGACCGTCGCCTGATACACAGATTCAAGAACAAACACGCGGAAGACTGAGCAGAGTGACAAGGCATGAAAAAAACATTTTCTCTCGCAAAGACGCCAAGACCGCCAAGAAAAACCTTTGCGTTCTTAGCGAGAGATTCTTTTAAAACTTGACTCATTTGCTAGCATTTTAGTGAATCAAGGATTCTAGTATGGACCAGGACGCATTTCGAGAAACCTATCAAGACATCAACGAACGTTTCTGCGCCTTTGAAAAAGCGATTCTGACTCGGCAATGCCAATGCAGTGAAGCGCATACATTTTGTATTGCCGAGCGCGAAGGCGTGCATTGCAATTCAGACACAGGACAACAGCAGTGCCTGCAGCTGCTTGAAGTGCTGCGCAGCCAGGCGCGTTTTGCGCTGCGGGCAAGCTCCGAAGATCGAAAAAACCTGCTGCCGCACGGCAAGGCGATTCGCATTCAGGTTGGCGGATTGCGTGGTCTTTATGCCGCCCTCAACCCCGGACAACCAGTTCCTGCCCGCATAGAGGATGTCGTTGAATTGGTGAACCGCTCTATCAAACACTTTGGCAGTCTGGACAAACTCCCCTTCTCATCGGTCATGCAGCAGATTTCCGCATATCAATCCAGGGTCCGTTCACGCCGAAACAGAAGGAAAAAACCTTGAGTACGCTTTTTGTCGAAGGCCTGACTGTCGTCGACTTCTCCTATCTGCATGCAACCAGGGGACTTCTTGGTGAGAGCTGGAGACTGGATATCAGCCTCACCGGCGACCTCGATCAACAGGGGATGGTGCTCGATTTTTCTGATGTCAAACGCCAGGTCAAACAGCTGGTCGACCTGGAGTTTGATCACAAGTTGATTGTACCAGTGAGGTCATCTGCAGTGGTGCTCACACAGCATCAGGAGCGCACCTCCGTGCTGTTTGAATGCGGAGACCAGGCCAGGATTGAACATGGCTCCCCGGCTTCAGCACTCTGCCTGTTGCGGGCGGCAACGGTCACCCCGGAGACCGTTGCTGCTGCAATAACCGACTCCCTGTTACAAAAGATGCCCTCGAATGTCTTGCAGCTGGAAATCAGGCTCTCACCCGAGCACATTGAAGGCCCTTTTTATCACTACAGTCACGGCCTGAAACATCATACTGGCAATTGCCAGCGGATTGCTCACGGACATCGTTCCAGAGTAGAAATTCGGCGTAACGGCTCCCGAGATTTCCAGCTTGAAAGCGACTGGGCTGCAAAATGGCGGGATATCTATATCGGCTGCAGAGAGGATTTGGTCAGTGAAGAA
>JADWMH010000235.1 GCA_015767355.1 Gammaproteobacteria bacterium | reverse complement strand
GATAGTGACCAGCATGACGAATTGCCGCTCCCATTCGGGTTGAGTAGCCGGCCTCCATTGCTGACAGACGTGATTTGACCTCATCATTCCATTTTTCATTAAACCCCTTGATGTGCTGATAGCGAACTTCGTGACGGGTATTGGATGAGAAACCGGCAATGGCAAAGGGATCGCCCAATCCATCGATGGCAATACCTAATAATGCAACAGCCTCCTGGCTGAGCTCCAACAGGGTCTGGCTGCAGCCTTCAGGCATTTCATTGAGCGAGGCCGAGAGATCCACTAACAGGGTCACTGCGATATTACGTCCATCATGCTTGTGACTCATGTTGATGCGCGGGTCCGGCGTCACCCCGCTTTTGTAGTCAATCAGTGAACGAATGGCGACATCCAGGTCCAGTTCGCTGCCCTCTTCCTGGTAGCGCACGCGCACGAAATTTTGTGGTTTGAGCAGCTCCAGCATCTGCTTGATGCGTTTTGCCAATGCTGCGTGCTTGCTCAACAGTGCATCGACCTTATCCGGAGAGGTTGACGGGTGCAGGTTTTCATACAGACTGACCCAGTCAGGGCGATAGTTTTTCGCCTTGTAATCCCACTCGGGATAATGTCGCGGCGGCAGCTTGTCAACTTCCTGATCAATGTTTTTTTGCTTCTCCTGCTCGAACAGCTCTTCGTCATCACTCTCTTCGATGTAGATCCACAGGTGGCGGTTGTCATCACGGTAACTGACTTCGGTATCCTTGAAATAGATTTTATGGTGTTGATCGCTCTGGCGGCGGGTGCGCGCAATAAAGGAGACCGAGATTGACGCCATCTCCTTGAGGCTGGATTCACCCTCCTGCATCACTGCATGAAAACGCCCGGCAAATTCAATAATGTCCTCGTTTTTGTAGTCGTGCTGCGGATTCATACAGGCATAGGAGAGCATGGCGAGGCGATGACGAATACAGGACTCCTGCTCTGATTTGCATGCATCCTCTTCAGGGTGGGGGTGCAACGCCATGAAGAGCTTGTAGAGACCGGGATACTGGCGCATCGCCAGTGTATCGACACGGCAATCCTCCAGACATTCGATGCCGATGCGTTGAAACGGGCTGAAATTATCGACGACTATTTTTCCGCTCCAGAGCCGATGCGCCGACATGTGCGCCAGGGTGGTGCGATAGCGATCCAGGCCGGATACCCCAGTTTTGCTGTCATCCAGCACATCCGGGATGCGGATACCCAGTGCATCATAATAGGGTTGCGGCTTGCGCAGTTCATCAAAGCCTGAGGAGTAGGGAACCAGCTGTTCTTTCTCATTCCACAGTGATTTCATGTACATATCCAGGCGGCGCTGGTTGTCTGCAAACAGGGTTCCATGCCGTTCACGCTGTAAAATAGCCTTGCTGTCGGCTGACTGCAGCGTGAAGTAGTCCTTTTGCCGTTCAGGGTGAGTGGTGTAGTAACGCACGCCATACTCCACCCAGTTTTTTATGCCGTCAAGAGAGAGCTGGCTGAGCAGATAGGGGGATTTTTCCAGAAAATCCGTTAAACCGGGACTGGGAAAGGTGGTGTGATGTCCATGAATGGAACCCGTGGTTGCTTCCATGAAGTTGAAAACAATCTCGATATAGTGGTCAAACTGCTCCTGGCTTCGAAGCCGGCGGGCGGCCGAAGGGAGCGCCTGTAAGAATGGGAGAATGGCTATGCCATTGGGAGTACGGCTCATTTTCCACACACATTGAGCGATCTGTTCAGCCGCCTGTTCACCCACGATACGGCATATCTGCGGCGTCTCTTCAAGGTAGACCAGCACCGGCTCGAAGCCACGGCCAATCATGCACACCAGCGATGCGCCCTCGAGATAGTCCGCCACCCCTTTATCAGAGAGTATTTTGACAGCCTCATCCATGCAGTCATCAAAGACATCTTCAAGTTGTTCAAAACTGCATTGCAGCGCCGAACGATAGGCTGGATAACGCGTTTCAGCGACTGTTTCGGGTTCGTTTGTAATCATATTGATATGACCGTTCAGTGTGACTTCTCAATAACCCCTTACAGGAAGCAGGGTTGGGAATCTGCTTTTCAGGGCTGTATGAAACAGGGATGTTTTATCAGAGCGTACATGGACGTATTCACAGCGGCGCTGAAAGGCTGATCCCGACTCTGCAGAGACTCGAACAATGCACGCTCCTTGTTAGAAGTTGCCGTTCAGTTGTCGGAGCGATTTACAACCTGAATCATTCGGCAAATACCGCATCGATCGCGTGATCCAGCGTGCTGCGGATATCCGCATCATCCGTGATGGGGCGAACCATGGCCATACGGCATGCATCAGTTGCCGAGATGCCGCTGTCGATCAAATTGGCGGCGTAGACCATCAGGCGGGTTGAAATACCTTCGTCCAGTCCGTGGCCTTTCAGATGACGTGCGGCTTGCCCAACGGTAACAATCTTTTTGGCGATCTCTTCATCGACGCCTGCCTCTTTGGCAATAATGGAGGCCTCCAGATCAGCAGGAGCATAGTCAAAATCCATGCCAACAAAACGCTGCTTGGTGGATTGCTTAAGATCCTTCATCAGACTTTGATAGCCCGGGTTGTAGGAGATAACCAGTTGAAAATCGGCATGCGCCTCTATCACCTCACCTTTTTTATCCAGAGGCAGCGCACGCCTGTGGTCGGTCAACGGGTGGATTACTACCGTTGTATCCTGACGCGCCTCAACGATTTCATCCAGATAGCAGATGGCGCCAATTCTCGCGGCAGTCGTCAATGGCCCGTCAACCCAGCGTGTGCCGTCGGCATCCAACAGGTAACGCCCGACCAGATCCGACGCAGTCATATCTTCATTACAGGCAACAGTGATGAGGGGTTTTTTCAGTTTCCACGCCATGTACTCGATAAAACGTGACTTGCCACAGCCTGTCGGACCTTTGACCATGACCGGCAGACGTTTGTTATAAGCTGCTTCGTACCATTCAACTTCTCTGCTTTGTGCAGCATAAAAGGGCTCCACTGAAACCTTGTATTGTTCGATAGTGCTCATATGCGAACTCCTGGAAATTATCATCAGCAAAAAAAAGCCCCTGGAGTCAGGGGCTTTTTGTTTTACAACATTAGCTTGAATGAGATCATGCTAACGAAAAAGCCATTGGCTT
>JADWMH010000072.1:2834-9374 GCA_015767355.1 Gammaproteobacteria bacterium | reverse complement strand
GCGCCAGGGCCAGCAGAAACAAAGGACCGAAAAGATTGTGCCCCTCCTTGGCGGCGGATGCCAGCGCCGAGAAGAGTTCCGGCCCCATCCACGGCAGCAGCAGTGAGCGTCCGAACAGCAGGATCAGCCCACTGAATCCCAGAAAAAGAAAAATAAACGCCATGAACCAGTGGATCATGCGTTCATAGATGGAATATCGCTCTATTTTTTTGTCTGACTCTCCATCCCTGATGAGAACCTTGCCGCGGACGAAGTAGAATAACAGGGCTGCAAGCATGGCGCCTGCAAGCAGATAACCAGCCACCGGCAGGAGTTGTCCCATACGAAAGTGACGCCACCGCTGGCCCTGCTGATTGATCAGCACGCCGCTTTGCACACCCTGAACCTGGCTATCCCCCCCGGGAAACATCGCCGCCTCCACAGGCGGCAGTTGCTGCGGGTTCACTGCTCGCCACAGATCCGTGGCGGGATTCGGCACAGAGACCGGTTTGTATGATGAAGCGACATCCCCTGCAAGCGCCGGGAAAACGATGAGCGACAGAAACAACACCGCCAGAAATTGGAGCACCCGTCTATGATTGATCAACATGTCTGCCTTGAGAAGTTGCCTGCATAAATTCCGCTGTGCAGAATTTCGTGAGTAAAATGAACTACATGTAGGGGGGATAAGGCGTCTTTTTGCCGCATCCACCAAGAACATGGTGGATGCGCTATCGCTTATCCACCCTACAGGTAATCAACAACTTAGAGATTACTCTTCCATCGTAGCCTTGCCTTTCACTCCCTTGGAACTTCGCAGAGAAGCATTCTGATAGGAGACGCCCCAATCGAGCACACTGGCGCCGCGATTCACAACGCGTTTGCGGTAGATATCTGAGAGGACATTCGCATCGCCGGCCAGCAGCGCCTTGGTTGCGCACATCTCGGCACACAGCGGCAGTTTGCCTTCAGCCAGGCGGTTGGAGCCATACTTGCGCTTCTCCTCCGCGCTGTTGTCCTCCTCGGGCCCACCGGCGCAAAAGGTGCATTTGTCCATCTTGCCGCGACTGGCGAATGCGCCGTCTTCCGGAAACTGCGGAGCGCCGAATGGGCAGGCGTAGAAGCAGTAACCGCAGCCGATGCAGATATCCTTGTCATGCAGCACCAGACCGTCGTCCGTAGTGTAGAAACAGTTGACGGGACAGACGGCAGCGCAGGGAGCATCGGAGCAGTGCATACAAGCCACGGAGAGTGAACGCTCTCCTGCTTCACCATCCTTGATGGTCACGACCCTGCGGCGATTAACGCCCCACGGAACATCGTTTTCATTTTTACATGCAGTAACGCAGCCGTTGCATTCGATGCAGCGTTCGGCATCACAGTAGAATTTCATACGCGCCATTGTATCAATCTCCCATTAAACTTTTGTGATACGGCACAGGCTGCATTTTGATTCCTGCATCTGTGTCACCGAGTCATAACCGTAGGTCATCGCCGTATTGGCGGCCTCTCCCAAAACATAGGGATCTGCGCCTGGCGGATACTTGCTGCGCAGATCCTTGCCTTCGAAATGCCCGCCGAAATGGAATGGCATGAAGGCCACACCCGATCCCACACGCCGGGTCACCTGCGCTTTGATCTTGATGCGCGCACCTTCGGGACTCTCCAGCCAGACGTCGTCGCCATCCTTGACGCCCGCGTTATTGGCGTCGCGCGGATGCAGTTCGACAAACATATCCTGCTGCAGTTCAGCCAGCCACGGATTGGAGCGCGTCTCATCACCACCGCCTTCGTATTCCACCAGCCTGCCAGTCGTCAGAATGATGGGGAAATCCTTCGAATAGTCCTTTGCCTGAATAGAGGCATAGCGGGTCGGCAGACGATAGAATGATTTCCGATCCTCGTAGGTTGGATACTTCTCCACCAGGTCGCGGCGGCTGGTATAGAGCGGCTCGCGATGAATAGGAACCGGGTCCGGGAAGGTCCACACAACGGCGCGCGCTTTGGCGTTGCCGAACGGCGCGCAACCATGCTTGATGGCGACCCGCTGAATACCTCCCGAACGATCAGTCTTCCAGTTCTTGCCCTCCGCCAGTACTTTCTCTTCCGGCGTCAGATCATCCCACCAGCCGAGCTTCTGCAGCAACTCGGCAGAGAATTCCGGGTGTCCGTCTTTCAGCTCATTGCCGACAGGATAGGAGCCGCTCGCCAACAGACTTTCGCCGTTGCGCTCCACGCCAAAACGCGCGCGGAAATTCAAACCGCCTTTGGCAACTGATTTACTCGTATCATAAAGATTGGGCGTGCCCGGATGCGCCATCTCGGCGGTGCCCCAGCATGGCCATGGCAATCCATAGTATTCACCGTCGCAGGGACCACCCTCCGCCTCGAGGCTGGTATAGTCGAAAGTCCCCCAGTTCTGCTGCTGTTTCTTCATCCTTTCCGGGGTTTGTCCCGTATAGCCGATGGTCCACATCCCCTTGTTGAACTCGCGCGTGATATCTTCGATCAGCGGCTCGTCATTCTCCACCTTGATATGCTTGAACAGATTATCGGCAATTCCCAGCTTCTTTGTCAGCTTGTACATGATGGTCTGATCAGGCAGCGATTCGAACAGCGGCTCGATCACCTTGTCGCGCCACTGCAGCGAGCGGTTGGATGCCGTCACGGAGCCGTAGGTTTCAAACTGCGTGCAGGCAGGCAGCAGATAGACGCCGTCGGTGCGATCAGACATGACCGCCGATACCGTCGGATAGGGATCGATGATCACCATCATATCCAGCTTCTCCATCGCTGTTTTCATCTCCTTGCCGCGCGTCTGGCTGTTTGGCGCATGCCCCCAGAAGACCATCGCACGAAGATTATCGTTTTGCGCAATATTGCCTTTATCTTCGAGGACGCCATCGATCCAGCGCGATACAGGAATGCCCTTGGTGTTCATCGGGCTTACATCCTTGCCCTTGCTCTGCTCATAGCTGCCGGCGTCAAACTGGCCCTTGATCCACTCAAAATCCAGGTCCCACACCTTCGCCCAGTGCTTCCATGAACCCGAGGAGAGGCCGTAATAGCCCGGCAGTGAGTGCGAGAGAATACAGAAGTCCGTGGCGCCCTGAACATTGTCGTGGCCGCGAAAGATGTTGGTGCCTCCGCCGGAGACGCCCATGTTTCCCAGAGCCAGCTGGAAGATGCAGTAGGCGCGGGTATTGTTGTTGCCGATGGTGTGCTGGGTTCCTCCCATGCACCAGATAAAGGTGCCCGGACGGTGATCCGCCATCGCTTTCGCCGCGGCGTGAATCTGGTTTTCAGGAATCCCGGAGACTCTCTCAACCTCATCCGGCGTCCATTTCGCCACCTCGGCCCTGACTTCATCCATGCCGTAGACGCGCTGATCGATGAAATTTTGATCTTCCCAGCCATTCCTGAAGATATGCCACAACATGCCCCAGATCACGGGAACATCAGTGCCCGGGCGTATGCGCAGGAAGATATCCGCGTGTGCGGCAGTGCGGGTAAAACGTGGATCTATGACGATAATGGGAGCATTATTCTCCTCCTTCGCCTTGAAAATATGCTGCAATGAGACAGGGTGCGCTTCTGCCGGGTTGCTGCCGATGAGCAGTATCGCCCTGGAGTTGTGGATGTCGTTATAGGAGTTGGTCATGGCGCCGTAGCCCCAGGTATTCGCCACTCCAGCTACAGTTGTGGAGTGACAAATGCGCGCCTGGTGATCGACATTGTTGGTGCCCCACATCGCCGCCAGCTTGCGGAACAGGTAAGCCTGTTCATTGTTGAATTTTGCAGACCCCAGCCAGTAGACGGAATCCGGCCCGGACTCTTTGCGGATCGCCAGCATCTTGTCGCCGACTTCGTTGATCGCCTCGTCCCAGGAGATTTTCTTCCATTTGCCGTCGACCAGCTTGGTCGGGTACTTCAGACGGCGTTCACCATGGCCATGCTCCCTGACAGAAGCTCCTTTGGCGCAATGCGCACCACGATTGAATGGATGGTCAAACGCAGGTTCCTGCGCCGTCCAGACTCCATTTTCAACTTCTGCAATAATACCGCAGCCAACCGAACAGTGGGTGCAGATGGTCTTGATTTGCGCCGCTTGTTTGCTTTCTGCCGCCTGCGCTCTCTTCATCATAGCCGGGTTCAGGGTGGTCGCCAGTGCGGCGCCTCCGGCCATCAGGCTCGAGTTTCTCAAAAATGTCCGGCGAGTCATGGTTTCACCGGCGCCGCCGGATGCAGCCTGCGGATTTTCCGCTTGTGTGGCCGTAACCTGATCCGAGATCTTTGTCAGTTTCATTCTCTATCCCCTGTTAAGGTGTGGCAGCAAGGAGGTTACTCCGAAGCGCTCTTGTAGTAATCGAGCACGTGCTCTGTCAATTGATATCCTTTGTCTGCCGGTTTCTCATCTGCCGCTTCGACATCTGCAGAGACCATCGCTGCCGGAACGATTGCAGCCAGCGCCGCTCCTGCCCCTGCGGTTACCGCTCCACCGATGAATGCCCTGCGGCTCTTGAGTGGATCATGCTTTTGTTCGTGCTTCACTAGTCTCTCCTCCCGGAAAATCGCCGTGGTTTCGTGAAGGGGACGCCACTTCATTCAAACCGGCATATTCAGATAACGCTTCTCCAGCGCCGTAAACATGGCTCCGAATCGCCCTACCGCTCTATAAAAAACAGCTGATTTCGCTTTACTCAAATCACTGAAGAAACGTTCCAACCAACTGCCTATATGTGCTTCAAAAAATGATTTTTGTGGTGACTCATCTCCACCTTCGCTGATCAGCATCACCATCACTTCGCACAACGCCGCCACATGATCCTCGGGTTCGCTGAAGTCACCGGCGCGTTCAAAGCCAAGCAACGACAAATCATCCCGCAGTCGACTCAATGGCTTCTCCATGAGAAAGCCGGTGAGATACCAGGAGCCGTAGGGCACCAGTTCTCCACGACCCAGTCCGATGAACAGATCATGAAACTCATCATCCACCTGCTGAACATTGCTGGTCGAAGCTGCAAGCCCCAACATCGACATGGACAATGCAAGTTCATCGGTAGAGGCATCAATCTGTGAGAAACCGGTCACCTGCGCCAATAATCCGGCATCCGGCGGCGATCTCAACAAAGCCGCCAGCAGACCATATGCTGCAGCCCGGTACTGCTGCTCTTCATCCGGCATGCTAATGTTTTCAGCATCGAAAGCAATGGCATCAGGCTGTTGCTCGAGTGCGGTCGTCTGGCTTCTCATTTTTTGGTTCTCATGTAGCTTATAATGCAAGGTATGTACCAATATATTTCGGAAAATAATTACCAATAGGGAGCATAATTACCAATCCAACCGGAGATATTGCTCTTTTATGTGTGGGCTCTCTCAATGCCGCCGCGATCCCATATCCGCACCCATCGCATCGGCGTCCTGCACCACGTCCACCACCCGGCACTCTTCACACATCAGCAGACGCTCACGCGCCCGCTGGCTCTGAAACATTGGGTGCTGACCCAGTTTTTTCTGCATATTCTCGATCATGGAGCGGCTTGCAAATGGCTTTCCGCAAGCAACGCAGCAGAATGGCTCCTCTTCATACAACAGCCGAGCTGTCGATCTCGCCTCTCTGTCAAACAACAGACGCGTCGAGATCCAGATCGCATCCTCCGGGCAGGTCCGGGTGCAGATTCCGCATTGCAGACAGTTGCTCTCAAGAAAGTGAATTTGCGGTGCATCATGGCCACTCTGCAAAGCCTTTCCCGGACAGGCGCTGACGCAGGAGAGGCACAGGGTGCAGCGCTCCGCATCAACTGTTGCCGCGCCAAACGGCGCCCCTGCAGCAAGATTGACCATCGGCTTCTTATACTGCGACTGCGCATAGAGATGATCGATCGCCATAAAGAGAGTTTGCCGTTTTCCACCGGCAGCAGAAAAAGCGGCGGCGTCGATCACAGGCATCGTGATTTCAAAGCCCTGCTCCTCATCGTTGACTGGCTGAAGTTGAATGGCATCGACAGGATAGCCCATGCCCTGCAGAATCTCCTGCGCAATTGCAATCTGCTGCTGCAGCGCTGTACGCACTCGTTCCGCCATCGAGCCCCGATCAACCAGTACGACACGACCGGCCCCATAAGCCAGTGCGGAAAACCACACCTCAAGCCCGGTACTGGCCAGCTCCTCGACCACCATCGGCAGTACGTTGTCAGCAAGCTGCTGCGTGATTTCACCGCTGGACTCTCCATCACCCTGGACTTCGTATTGCTGATCATTTTCTGCGAAAAACGCGAGTACCGGATGATCACCGCCTGATCCCCTAAAGACTTGCAGCAGTGTGCGCACCTGATCAAGCGTATCCTGCATCGAAGGATAGGCGTAGGTCAGCGCTCCACCCGGACAGACAGCCGTACATACGCCACCACCCTGACACAGATAGGGATCTACCTCTATCATCTCCTCAAGAGAGCTGATCGCCTGTGCCGGACAGGCGTCGATACAACGCGTGCAGGCGGTGATTCCGGAGCGGGCATGCGCGCAAATCGACGCATCATAGTTGAAATATTTGGGTTTCTG
>JADWMH010000072.1:0-2734 GCA_015767355.1 Gammaproteobacteria bacterium | reverse complement strand
GGATGAAGCGCCCCGCTCAAACGTGGAGCCAGTTCAATCGCCTGTTCACCGCCAATCACGGCAACACGGCCGGCAGATCGGTACTCCAGCAGGCTGGTAGGCTGGACTTTCAGCTTTTCAAGTGCGATCTGCGCCGCCTGTCTGGCGCGCAGATTTTGCATCGATATCGTATTCAATTCACTCTCGCTCATGTTTCTGTTTTGATTTCGGTTTCGCTCTCACCTTCCCCGGATGCCGCCTCCTCAAAGGCGCTGGACTCCTTATCAATAATAGAGTCATCCACACCCTCTTGCGCATCACCGGCAGACATCTCTTCAATAACCGGCGCTTCAGCTTCAGCCTGCTGCTGCAGTTTTTTCAACGCCTCCAGTTCAGCACGCTGGCGCATCTCCGCGGTAATGACATCGCCCAGCTTGGCGAACTTGGTGAAATCCTCATCATAGTCATCCAGACCGTCACAGATATTGAATTGCGAGCCGTGAAACAGTTTTCTCAGCGCCAGTTTGCGCAGTTCATCACTCACTTTCGGCGATAGGAATCCTGTGTAGTCGGACTCTTCCGTAAGTGTTTCCAGCGGCGGCATATCCTCATCGGCGAGAGGCGGCAGGTCGTCAATTTCTGCCGCCATATCGATAGCGGCATCAGGAGTACCCTGCTCGCTCTGCACCGCACCCGATGCCAGCTTTCGCCGCGACCATCTGGAGAGACGGCTTTCGTCATCGACCATCACCTCTTCAGAGGCACGCCCTTCAACTGGATCAACCTGCTTCATGACGCCTCCCGGACTGTTTTTTCCAGTTGTCCAGTTTGCGCTTCCTCTTCTTCTGCGGCACATAGTGGCTAAGCACATAGGCCTCGCTCCAGCGATAGAGTTCAGGAGGAATATTCACCGCATACACCTCCTGATCACCCTCCAGATAGGCATGCGCCTCATCGAAACTCAGCGTCACCAGGAATGGAATCGGTCGATTCTTCTCATCGATATCGGCAACCACGTAACAACTCGGATGAGGCGCCATGAGGTTGTGGTAATAACTCTCACACTCATCCACATGCAGCATGATGCGAAAACCGGGATAGAGCAGGCGTCTGACGCCTTTTTCATGAAGGATCTCCTGCGCCTCCTCATGCGCATCGAATAGCACGCCAGCGCTCACTCCCACAGCGCTCCACTCCTCATCGATCCAGACGCTGTGGCTGCGCCTCGCCTCCATGATCACACTGATGTCAAAGTAATCGGGAACGGCGGTATCACCGGGCAGACTGGTTGTATTCATCGACTCTCCACCATCTGGTTAAGTGATTATGATCATCACTGAGCTGATATAAAAGCAAATTACGTACCAATTCCCAATTAGCCATCACAAACAGAGTGAGAGGCCGCGCACCACAGAAAAGTGCGGCATATCGACCCACACGCCACACACCCAACGGACAAAACACCCCGATTACTCCAGGACCACCCCGAGAATAGCCGTGAAAAAACGCATCTCCACTGCGGTACAAAAATTGCTTGCAGGTTTAGGTAGGTTTTAGGTTTTAAAATTTATTGCAGAGCGGCAACAGGAACTCCTTCATGAACAGCATCCCTCCTCTCTATCAGCCGGAAATGACCAATGCGGGACTGCAGGCCACATCCGCCGTCACTGCAGTCGATGAGTTTGGAGCGGTTAGAGACGGGCATGTCGCCGCCGAGCGCGCCTTGACTCTCTATATAGACAAGCGTGAGGTCGTCACCCTGATGTCTCTGGGAACCCACCCGGAACTGCTGATCCTGGGATGGCTGCGCAATCAGCGCCTGGTTTCCGACATCGAATCCATCAGGGCTGTGCAAATCGACTGGGAGACGGATTCTGCAGTGGTCACGACCTTCGACGGCGTAGAGGAGCTCGATGAGAAGCTTGGCCGCAAGACCGTCACTACCGGATGTGGCCAGGGAACCGTTTTCGGCAGCCTCATGGATGATCTGGAGAAAATCAGGCTGGCCGAGATCACCGTTCGTCAATCACGCATCTACGCCATGTTGAAGAGCCTCTCGGATCACAATGCTGTCTACAAACGAGCCGGCGCAGTGCATGGCTGCGCGCTGTGCTGGGACGACCGCATTCAACTTTTTGTCGAGGATGTGGGACGGCACAATGCGGTGGACGCTATCGCCGGCCACATGTGGCT
Organism: Gammaproteobacteria bacterium; assembly: GCA_015767355.1. Taxonomy (GTDB): domain Bacteria; phylum Pseudomonadota; class Gammaproteobacteria; order Chromatiales; family Chromatiaceae; genus Sva-25. The sequence continues at coordinate 562 of JADWMH010000072.1, read as the reverse complement.
GAACAGGACTCCGGGACACGACAAATTTTTCTATACAACCGGCAGACTCACATCGGAAATGGTCATCAAGGTGGCGCAAATGGGAATCCCGCTGCTGCTGTCCCGCTCCGGCGTCACCCGCATGGGACTGGATCTTGCAAACAAGGTTGGCGTAACACTGATCGCACGCGCCAGAGGACGGCACTTTCTGATCTATAACGGCGCTGAAAACATCATTTTTGACGCCATACCAAAGGCCGTTGGCGGAGCCGGATGATGTCAACAACCACGCTCTCTCCGCTGGAAAATTTCATGAATGTGAAACAGGTTGCCGCCTACCTGCACCTGAATGAAAAAAAGATCTACACATTGGTCAATGATGGACGGATTCCAGCAACCAAAGTCACAGGAAAATGGATGTTTCCACGTGAACTGGTAGACCGCTGGGTACTCGACTCGTCTCATGGCGGACTGCTCACCGACCGCCTGGTGATCGCCGGCAGCGACGATCCTCTGCTGTACCGCATTATCATGCAGTTCTCCAGGGATAGCGGCTCTCATGCACTCATTAGCTACACCCCGA
>JADWMH010000234.1 GCA_015767355.1 Gammaproteobacteria bacterium | reverse complement strand
CTGCGCTCAAAGGCATGTGACAGCGGCAGGAAGGAGAGAAACCGGTCGCTGGTGTTGATTTCGATCGATTTCAGACCGCTGTTGACGTTGAACAGGATGTTGCGGTGACTGAGCATCACCCCTTTGGGATGTCCCGTCGTCCCGGAGGTATAGATGATGGTTGCGAGCGCAGCATCGGACATCTCCTCTACCAGGAATTCAGCGGAGGTATCCTCCAGCCACTCATCAACAGGCATCACCCTGACCGGGCTGTTTTGTGCTGCAATTGGCTGCAGCGTAATCACCGCATCCAGCTGCGCAAGCTCCTCTTCGATGGCCTTGAGCTCCCGCCACTCTTCTTCCCCCTCGATCAACAGCAGGCGAACTCCGGCATCCTTGAGCAGCCAGGCGATATTTCTGGCACGGTCATTGGTGTAGATGGGTACGGTCACCAGTCCGAGCCCCAGCGCGGCCTGATCGAACAGCACCCACTCACGGCAGTTGCGCAGCATCACGGCGACGCGGTCTCCTTTTTGCAGCCCGATTTGCTGCATAGCGCGCTGCCAACGGGCAGCATCAGCCATCGTTTGTGACCAGCTGTAGTCGATCCACCGCTGTGTGACGGCATCGTATTGCACGAAGGCTGTCTCATGCGGCGATATTGCAGCGCGTTTGCTGAATAGTCCGGCAAGCGAGTTGATGCTGTCTGTGTCGATGTTGTTTTTCATGATCATTTCACTGTTTTGTGCCCGTCAAGAAAATAGTAATCCTTCAGTGATCAACATTATTACAAATGAATCAAATCGAAATCATGACTCTCGCAAAGACGCTAAGCTCGCCAAGAAAAACCTTTGCGGTCTTTGCGTCTTGGCGAGAGAAAATAATCATTTTCATGCCTCGTCAGTCTGAGACTTGATCTCGCGAATAACATCTATTTTCTAACGTGGTCAGATGACCACTCCTACACCCAGCCGCTGTCAGGCTTGAATCGTTCGCCATACTGCTGTTCCAGCTGCTGCAGTTTCTCCAGCATATTCTCCCTGCCGTAGTGCTTGATATAGTGCATCGGACCTCCGCGAAATGGCGCAAATCCGGTGCCGAAGATAATGCCTGCATCGACGGCATCCACATCCTCAACCACGCCCTCGCTTAATGTTGCGACTGCTTCATTCAACAGGCGTCCGATCAGACGATCAGCCAGCATCTGATCCACTGGCTGGCTGGTCTCCTGTTTGACGGCTTTACCTTTTTCGTAACGATAAAATCCTTCGCCGCTTTTGCGCCCCAGCTTGCCGGAATCAACCATATGGATGAGTTCTTCAGGCACTTCGATAGAGAGCGTATCGCCCATTTTTTCTGCAACGGATTTACAAATATCGAGCCCAACCGTATCCGCCAGTTCGATCGGCCCCATCGGCATACCGAACTGTGTCGCCGCCTTGTCGATCACCGCTGCCGGTACGCCCTCTTTGTGCAGCTGCATCGCCTCCATCAGATAGGGGAGCAGCACTCTGTTGACGAGGAAGCCGGGACTGCTCTTCACCAGCAGGGGGAGTTTTGAGATGCGCTTGGAGAATGCCAGGGCCCTCTCAATAACTGCCGCATCGGTGCCGGCCATGGTGACGATCTCCAGCAGCGGCATTTTGGCCACCGGGTTGAAGAAGTGCAGACCCACCAGGCGGCCTGGGTCCTGCAGTTTTTCGGCCAGCCTCTCCAGCGGTATGCTCGATGTGTTGGTGGCAAGAACGGCATCACTTTTCATGCGCGGTTCGAGCTGCTGATAGAGCGCCTGCTTGGCCCCGGCATCTTCATAGATCGCTTCGATAACGACATCCGCGCGGGGTACGCCGCGGGCGAGGTGATCCGGGATCAATCGATCCATGGCGTCTCTCACCTTGAGCTTGTCGCGCAGGAGCTTGCTGAAGAGTTGCTGCGCACGTCCGGTGGCGCGTGACAGCATTTCGGGAGACTGGTCCTGAAGTGTGACGCTGAACCCTTTGAGGGAGCACCAGGCTGCGATATCGCCACCCATCAAGCCACCGCCGACCACGTGCACATGCGATGGTTTGAATCCAGGGTCGCCTTTTTGCGCCTTGAGCCTGTTCTGCAGCAGAAACACGCGAATCAGATTTTGAGCTGTTTCACCCGTCAGCAGTCTGGCAACCTCCTGCTGCTCGCTGAGCGCCATCTGCTGCGGATTTCCGGCGCTGGTGTTCCAGTGATCCAGCAATGCGTTTGGTGCAGGGTAGTGGTCGATGGAGACTTTTTTGTTCACCTGGTGTTTCAGCCAGGCTGTGATGCCGGAGCGTATCAGAGAGACGCCTGCCACGCGTTGCAACAGGGGCGGGCGACGGCGGTGGGGTCGGTTGTGAATCAGGTAACGCGCTGCTGATTTGAATTGCCTGGTTGGAACCACTTCATCAACCAGGCCGATTTTTTTTGCCTGCCTGCCGTTTAAATTGCGGTTGGTGAGCATCAACTGCAGTGCGTTGAGATGTCCGATCAGCGCCGTGGAACGCACAGTGCCTGCAAATCCCGGAAAAATACCAAGTCGGGTTTCCGGAAAGCCAATGCGCACATCTGCATCATCACTGGCGATGCGGTAGCTGCAGGCCAGCGCCAGCTCAAGGCCGCCGCCCAGGCAAAAGCCATGAATCAACGCCACGCTGGGGAACGGCAGTTTCTGCAGGTGATCGAGGATCTCATGGGCATGATGGATCAGCTGTTCGGCCTCATGCCTGTCCGTCATTCCTGCAAAGGCTTTGACATCGGCTCCGGCTATGAAGCCGCTTTTTTTATCAGAGAGCATCACCAGGCCGACGGGGTTGTGCTGGGAGATAGAGAGCAGTTGATGATCCAGCTCCTCGAGCATCTCCCTGCTGAGAATATTGGCGCTGGAGTCCTGCATACCCACATGCAGCCAGGCGATGTTCTCCTCATCGATATCAAAGTTCCAGTTATTCATCTGCTTCGCCTCCATTCTCCTGTTGAGCGTCATTGGTGATCCACATGGCGCCTCCCTGTCCGCCGCCGATACACAGGCTGGCAATGCCGTTTCTGGCCCTGTGGCGTTTCAGTATATGCGCCAGGTGCAGCACGATACGTGCGCCGGAGGCGCCCACAGGGTGTCCGATGCTGACAGCGCCGCCATCGACATTAAGCCGGTCGCAGGGTATCTCGCCAAATGCCTGCTCGTGTCCAAG
>JADWMH010000071.1:8740-9485 GCA_015767355.1 Gammaproteobacteria bacterium | reverse complement strand
CTGCTCTTATATTATTCAATCCCTGAATTCTCTCCAGTTGCGCTATTATAGTAGAGTTTTAGACGATTATTTGCTGTAGGGAGCAGCGAAAATCTCTTCTCCATCAACTCAAAGCAGAGAGATCATGAAAGTTCTATTCGCTGCCAGTGAAGCCTATCCGCTGATAAAAACAGGCGGGCTTGGCGACGTCATCTACAGTCTGCCGCGCGCTCTGAATGAAGCCGGCGCCGATGTTCGGGGCATTCTTCCCGCCTATCGCGCTCTTCTTGAGAAGGCTCCGGAATCAAAAATCATCGCCTGGATGGATGTCACCGGCGTGGGACGTACGCATAGCGTTCGCATCCTCGAGAGCAACGACACATCTCTCGGCGTGCCGCTTTACCTGGTTGACTGCCCGCAACTCTTCGGCCGGCCGGGAAATCCCTACCAGCACCCTGACGGTTATGACTGGCCGGATAATGCCGAACGCTTTGCTGTGTTTTCGCGTGCCGTTGCCGCATTGACCTCTTCCGCTGTCGACATTGGCTGGCAGCCGGACGTCGTCCACTCTCACGACTGGCAAACAGGCCTGATACCAGCGCTGCTGAAACATCAGCAGGATGCGCCGAAAGCAGTCTATACGATTCACAACCTCGCCTATGGCGGCATATTCTCACATCACGATTACATCAGCTTGGGACTACCCGATTTATGGTGGAGCGCCGAGGGACTGGAGTTCTACAATAATTTTTCGATGCTCAAGGCG
>JADWMH010000071.1:0-8730 GCA_015767355.1 Gammaproteobacteria bacterium | reverse complement strand
CAAGGCGGGAATCATCTATGCCGACCAGGTAACAACCGTCAGCCCAACCTATTCTAAAGAGATACTGACAGCGCAATTCGGCTATGGATTTGAAGGTGTGCTGCACTCGATTGAATACAAGCTGAGTGGCATCCTCAATGGAGTCGATCAAGACGCATGGAACCCCAGGAGCGATCCATACCTCTCCTCGCACTACTCTCACAAATGGAGAACCTTCAAAGGCAAATGCGACAATAAGGCAGCTTTGTTGACGGAGATGGGGCTCGAAGCAACAGACGAGCGCCTGCAAGCACCGCTTTTCGGCTTCATCGGACGCATGGTGGAGCAGAAAGGGATCGACATGATCGCAGAGGTCATTCCCCCTCTCATCGAAAGCAGCAACGCCAGCTTTATCATTCTCGGCTCGGGACAGGACGCCTACGAATATGCCTTTACAGACCTTGCACGCCGCTATCCTGAACGCATACTGCTCTATCTTGGCTACTCCGAGGAGATGGCACACCGTATCGAAGCCGGCGCTGATTTTTTTCTGATGCCTTCGCGCTTCGAGCCTTGCGGCCTCAATCAGCTCTATAGCCTGCGTTATGGAACGCCGCCAATCGTTCATCGCACCGGCGGACTCGCTGATACCGTTGTCGATACCAATGGCAAAACAATATTAAACAACAGCGCAACCGGCTTTGTCTTCAACGCGCCCTCTGCCGCCGCGTTACAATACACCATCGAAAGAGCTATCGCCTGCTATGAGGATGGCGACTGCTGGAAGCAGATCGTACGCACCGGCATGCAGCAGAATTTCAGCTGGACCCAGAGCGCTGCAAGCTACCTCGATCTCTATCAGCAGGATTAGTGGTAAACCTAAAACCTAAAACATTATCTATGAATAAAAAAATCAATACCGATCAATGCAATCCCTCCGATATCCGTGAACTGCCGGTAGATCCGGACTCGCTGGAAAAGGATTTCGACCACACCCTGATTTACCACCTGGGACGTTTTCTGGGATGCAACCCCTATTATCTCTATGAGACGCTCTCCCTGGTTATTCGCAAACGCGTCATGACAGACTGGCGCAACACCTGGCTGCAGCACAAAAAAAAGGGCGTCAGGCGGGCCTACTACATGTCACTGGAGTTCCTCATTGGCCGCTCTCTGGGCAATCATCTGCTGAATCTCGGCATTCAGGAGGAGACCGCCGAGGCGATGCAGAGCGTCACCAACGAACTTGAACGCATTCTTGAACTGGAACCCGACGCCGGACTCGGCAACGGCGGCCTCGGTCGCCTTGCAGCGTGTTTCATGGACAGCTGCGCAAGCCTGAAACTGCCGGTTACCGGCTATGGAATTCGATATGAATACGGCATGTTTCGCCAGATCATCGAGGATGGCCGTCAACTGGAGGAGCCTGACCACTGGCTGCGCAACGGCAATCCCTGGGAACTGGAGCGCCCTGAGTATATTCAGCAGATTCAATTTGGCGGACACACTTTCCATGACATCGATCACAATGGTCAACAGAGGGTCCGCTGGATAGAGACGGATGATGTACTTGCCGTCCCCTACGACGTACCGGTCTCCGGCTACAACAACAACGTCGTCAATACGCTGCGGTTGTGGAAAGCAACAGCAACAGACCTCTTCAATCTGGCAGAGTTCAATGCCGGCAGTTACCCTGAAGCGGTTGCCCAGAAAAACGATGCCGAACACATCACCATGGTGCTCTACCCCAATGACGCCAGTGAATGTGGCAAAGAGCTGCGTCTACGCCAGCAATACTTCCTCGCGGCAGCCAGTCTCAAGGACATTTTTCGCCAGTGGGACAAGGTTGAGGGAAGGAACTACTCCAATTTTGCCGCACAAAATGTCTTCCAGATGAATGACACCCATCCCACCATCGCCGTGGCGGAACTGATGCGCATCCTGGTGGACGAGAAGCGTCTCAGCTGGGACAAGGCCTGGCAGATCACCACCCGGACCATGGCCTACACCAACCACACACTGCTTCCCGAAGCATTGGAGAGATGGCCGGTGAGGCTGTTTGAACGGCTGCTGCCGCGTCACCTGGAGATCATTTACAGAATCAATGCAGACTTCCTGCACCAGGTGGCGATGCGCTGGCCCGGCGATGTCTCCCGAATGCAGCGTATGTCGATTATTGAAGAGGGAGATCAGAAATCGGTGCGCATGGCCTACCTTGCAATTGTCGGCAGTTTCTCCGTGAATGGTGTGGCGGCGCTTCACTCTGCACTGATCAAAAGCGGACTGTTCCATGATTTTCACCAGATGTGGCCGGGGAAATTCAACAACAAGACCAATGGCGTGACGCCTCGCCGCTGGATCGCCCATGCAAATCCTCTGCTGACAGAACTCATCTCCAGGACTATCGGCAGTGAATGGATTGCAGATCTCTCTCACATTAAAGCACTCAATGGCTATGCATCAAAAAAGAGCGCAAAGTTCCAGCAGCACTGGCATCAGATCAAACAACAGAACAAACAGCGGCTGGCAGATCTTGTTGAGCAGGAGTGTGGTGTCAAATTCAGCATTGACGCCATGTTTGACGTCCAGGTCAAGCGCATTCACGAATACAAGCGTCAACTATTAAACGTTTTGCACATCATCCATCTCTACAGCCGCATCAAGCATGGCGACACACACAACTGGACCAATCGCTGTGTTCTCATTGGCGGCAAGGCTGCGCCCGGCTATGTCATGGCGAAAAACATCATCAAGCTGATCAGTGATGTTGCCAATGTGGTCAACAATGATCCGGACGTCGGAGATCTGCTGAAAGTTGTCTTTTTCCCCAACTACTGCGTCTCAAGCATGGAGATCATCGCCCCCGGCACTGATCTTTCAGAGCAGATTTCGACAGCAGGAAAAGAGGCATCCGGCACCGGCAATATGAAATTCATGATGAACGGCGCCGTCACGATCGGCACCTACGATGGCGCCAATATCGAGATCCTCGACGCTGTCGGAGAGGAGAACTTCTTCCTCTTCGGCTTGCGTGAGAATGAAGTCGAGGAACTCCGTTATCACTATAATCCCCAGGCGCTGATCGATAATGAACCACGCCTCGCCGTCGTCATGGGGCTGCTCGAAAGCGGACACTTCAACACCTATGAGCCGGGCATATTCAATGACCTCATCGCCTCGCTGAAAACACCCCATGATCCGTGGATGACCCTGGCGGACTTCGGCAGCTATATCGACGCACAGGAGATGGCAGCCGCAGCTTTCCGCGATCAGGGGCACTGGATACAGATGAGCATCAGGAACACAGCCAGAAGTGGATTTTTCTCCACAGACCGCACCATCTCTGACTATAACAACGAGATCTGGAAGCTTGAACCCATTGAGGTGCAAACCCCGGAGTAACAGTGAATAACTCCGTGCATGGCGACAGCTCATAGGATGTGTTGAGTGAAACGAAGCACATCATACATGATCGATGCGCTTCGCAAGCTCAGCACATCCTATACAGGTTCGGGCGCCACACGGGGATATTGAGATATTACATTTCAACACAGTAAGCTTTTGTTTTTGGTGAATCAAATGAGTACGCCACAACTGACAACACTCCCAGCCTGGAGCGCGCTTCAGGCCCATCACCAACAAATTTCAAATCTGCATCTGCGCGATCTGTTTGACCGGGAGAGTGATCGATTCGACCGTTTTTCACTGCAGTTCAATGAACTGCTGCTGGATTACTCAAAAAACCGGGTCACAGATGAGACTCTCGGACTTCTCACGTCACTGGCAACAGAGTGTCATCTCGATGATGCCATCCGGAAGATGTTTTCGGGTGAAAAGATCAACACCACCGAACAACGCGCGGTGCTGCATGTCGCGCTTCGCAACCGCTCCAATACCCCCGTCATGGAGGACGGAGAGGATGTAATGCCCGGGGTCAATCGCGTTCTGGAACAGATGCAAAACTTCACTGAGGCCGTCCACAATGGTGCGCTGAAAGGGTTCACCGGAAAAGTGTATACCGATATTGTCAATATTGGCATCGGCGGTTCGGATCTTGGGCCGCATATGGTGACAACCGCTCTCAGGCCCTACTGGAAAGAGGGGATGCATGCCCATTTTGTCTCCAATGTCGATGGCTCCGACATGATGGAGACGCTCAACAAGCTCAATCCCGAAACCACGCTGTTCATCATCGCCTCCAAGACATTCACCACCAGGGAGACCATGACCAACGCACATACAGCCCGCCAGTGGTTCCTGGATCATTGCAGCAATAATGAAGAGGCGATCAAACACCACTTCGTTGCAGTCTCTACCAACACAACTGCTGTAAAAGCCTTTGGCATAGATACCAGCAACATGTTTGAATTCTGGGACTGGGTCGGTGGACGCTACTCCCTCTGGTCAGCCATTGGTCTGCCCATTGCGCTCACCATTGGGATGGAGAATTTCAAACAGCTGCTCAATGGCGCCCACGAGATGGATCTCCATTTCCGGGATACCCCCTTTGACAAAAACCTGCCGGTGCTGATGGCGTTGATCGGCATCTGGTATCGCAACTTTTTTGCTGCCACAAGCCATGTCATTCTGCCGTATGACCATACACTGCGCCTGCTGCCCGCCTATCTGCAACAGGCAGACATGGAGAGCAACGGCAAGAGAGTCACTATCGCTGGAGAGAATCTCGATTATGACAGCGGCCCGGTCATCTGGGGGCAGCCCGGCACCAATGGTCAACATGCCTTTTATCAGTTGATTCACCAGGGTACCCAGATGATCCCTGCAGACTTTATTATTCCACTCGAATCACACAACCCGATTGGAGAGCATCATACAATTCTGCTGGCCAACTGCCTTGCCCAGACCGAGGCGCTGATGAAGGGAAAAACCGCCGTTGAAGTCGCCCGGGATACACCTGACTCACTGGTTACGCATAAGGTCTTTCCCGGCAACAAGCCAACCAACACGATCCTGATCGATAAATTGACTCCACAAAGCCTGGGCAGCCTGGTTGCCCTCTACGAGCACAAAATATTCGTGCAGGGCGTGATCTGGGGCATCAACTCTTTTGACCAGTGGGGCGTCGAACTGGGCAAGCAACTGGCGGGAGTCATCGAAAAAGAGTTGGAGTCTGACGCACCCGCTGGAAAGCATGACAACTCCACCACAGGATTAATCGACTATTGCCGGCAACATATGTCATGAACATCATCGTTGCAGACATTGGTGGAACCAACAGTCGACTGGCATTGATCGAAGGTCCTGCAACAGGCCAAACTGTGATCCGCCATCAACAAAGCTATGTCAATGCGCTGTTTGCGGATTTTGAAACCCTGCTGGCAACTTTTATTGCCAGGTGTGGCAAAATCTCTGAAATATCACTGTTGTGTCTCGCCCTCCCTGCACCGGTCAAGGGTAAGAGTGTCACACTGACCAACATAGACTGGACCCTGCGGCAAAAGCATCTCGGCGAACAGTTCAGTATCGGGGAGATTATCTTCATCAATGACTTCCAGGCGGCGGCGCTGGGGACAACGGTCGTTGATGAGTCAAAGCTGATTACTCTCAATGACGCTCCGGTCGAGCCTCTGGGACCGCGCGCCGTCATCGGCGCCGGAACCGGCCTTGGGGTCGCCTATATGCACTGGCTGCAAACAAGTTTTCGCGCCTTTGCAACCGAGGGCGGGCACGTCGATTTTGCACCCAGAGATGACATACAGGAGGAGTTGTATGACTATCTCGAAAAAAAATATGACCGTGTCTCCTACGAGCGAATTCTCTCAGGCCCAGGGCTGGTAGATCTGTACAACTTTTGCAAAGAGTCAAATGGCAGAGAGGTCACGGCAGGCTGGGTCAATCAACAGGCCGTGGAGGGGAGTAATCTTGCTGCAGTCACGGCAATGCGCCTTTACGCCACCATTTTTGGCGCCTTTGTCGGAAATATCGTGCTGATGTTCCGTCCAACCGGTGGGATCTATCTGGTAAGCGGCGTCACAGCAAAGACAGCCTACTGGCTGCAGTCCGAATTTTTTCTCGATGCGTTTCTGGACAAGGGACGCATGAGTTCACTCGCCGTACAAACGCCTCTCTACCTGGTCAATGATGAAGATACCGGCCTGAAAGGAGTAATTGAGTTTGCACTCAATCAGGGTTTGCAAGAGAATAGATAATTGTTGTACATACCCCACTAATGATACGGAGTCATAGTCATGGCCAAAGAAGCATCAAAGGTCACCCAAAGCAAGCTCTATCAATATTATGTCAACACTAAAAATGCGACCGAATATACGCGCAAGACGCTGGTGCTGGTGCTTGCCGGCGGCGAGGGGTCACGCCTCAGAGGATTGACAAAATGGCGGGCAAAACCGGCTGTGCCATTTGGCGGAAAATACCGCATTATTGATTTCGCACTCTCCAACTGCATCAACTCCGGTCTACGCCGCGTCGGGGTACTGACACAGTACAAATCCCACTCGCTCATTCGTCACCTGCACCGCGCCTGGGGATTTATGCGCGCCGAAATTGGTGAATTCGTCGAGATACTGCCTGCCCAGCAGCGCACCGCGAAGAAGGAGTGGTACAAGGGGACAGCTGACGCCCTCTATCAAAATATCGATATCATGCACCGCCACTCTCCGGATTATGTCATCGTGCTTGGCGGGGATCACATCTACACCATGGACTACTCCAAGATGCTGATGAAGCACGTTCTCTCCGAAGCGGATCTGACTGTCGGCTGCATTGAAGTCCCCTGTGAAGAGGCAACCGGTTTTGGAGTAATGTCCGTCGATGAAGAGTTGAATATTACCAAGTTCACTGAAAAACCCTCCGAGCCTGATTCCATTCCCGGAAAACCCGGCACTGCAATGGCATCCATGGGAATCTATATCTTCTCCTCATCATTCCTGTATAACGCCCTGATGCACGATGCCGATGACGAAACATCCTCAAATGATTTCGGCAAGGATATCATTCCCAACTCCATTGAAAACCACAAGACGATCGCCTACCCGTTTCTCAATAAGGAGGGCAACCCGGATTTCTGGCGTGATGTGGGTACAATCGACTCCTACTGGGAAGCCAATATGGATCTCTGCTCGTTAGATCCGGAACTCAACCTCTACGATCGCAACTGGCCGATCTGGACCTACCAGACCCAGCATCCGCCAGCAAAGTTTGTTTTTGACGATAAAGGACGACGCGGTGAAGCGATTGACTCAATGGTCGCAGGTGGCGTCATTATCTCCGGCGCCCGCGTCAAACGTTCGGTCATCTTCTTCGGCACCCACGTCCACAGCTATGCGCATGTCAAAGACAGCGTCATCCTGCCAAAGGTCGACATTGGCAGAAATTGCAGCATCCACAAGGCAGTCATTGACAAGGGATGCTTTATTGCCGAAAACACAGAAATTGGTGTTGACCACGATGAAGACAGGCGAAGGGGATTTCATGTCACCAAAAAGGGAGTGGTCATGGTGACTCCTGAGATGCTTGGACAAAACCTTTTTACCGGCATAACTCCAGGCTCCGGAGAGTAATCGATGGCTCAACCAGTGAATCTGGTGCTGTGCTGGCACATGCACCAACCCTACTACCAGGAAGGTCTGGATGGCGAATACCGCCTGCCGTGGGTCTACCTGCATGGCATCAAGGATTATGCCGATATGGCCGCCCATCTGGAGAACAATCCGCAGATGCGTACGGTGGTCAATTTTGCGCCGATCCTGCTGGAGCAGTTGAATGACTACTCCTGGCAGTTGGGTGGCTACCTCAAGGATGGCGCCGCCATGCAAGACCCGCTGCTCAATACCCTGGCCGGCGTAACGCCAATACCGAAAGACCCCGAAGGGCGTCAACGGCTGATAAACGCCTGCCGCAGGGCGCATGCGCCGCGTATGATCGATCCCTACAAGCACTTTCGCATGCTCAGCCATATCTTTGATGATATGCCGGAAGATCTTCCTGAAATGCGCAGTTTCTGCCTCGACTATCTGCATGAACAGTTTTTTATCGACCTGCTGATGTGGTATCACCTCGCCTGGCTGGGCTGTTCCCTGAAACAGAGTGAAGTCGTCAAGTCACTGATGGAGAAGGGGAAGCAATTTTCACGGCAGGATCGCAGAACGCTGATCGAGGTGATTCATGAGGCAATGGCGGGATTGATTCCGCGATACAGGGCGCTGGCTGAGAGTGGACAGATTGAACTCTCGATGTCTCCCTATGCGCATCCGATCGTGCCGTTGCTGAATGATTTTTCCAACATGCGTGACGCCCAGCCTGAAGACCCGGCGCCTGAGCACAGTGGATACCCCGGAGGAGAGGAACGCTCCCGCTGGCATCTGCAGCATGGCATCGAGGTTTTTGAAGGTTTTTTTGGTCACAAGCCCAAAGGCGTATGGCTCTCTGAAGGCGGCCTCAGCAATGACGCCATTGCACAACTTGCTGAAATCGACATTGAGTGGACAGCCTCAGGTGAGGCGCTGTGGAGGAACAGTTGCAACAAGAACTCCGATTGCAACCCCGAAAATACGACCGGGGTGCGCCCGCTGTTTCTGCCCTACCGTCTCGATGATCTGCACACCAGGATCTATTTTCGTGACGACGGACTCTCCGACCTGATCGGCTTTGAATACAGCGACTGGCATGCGGATGATGCTGTCGCTGACTTTGTCAAACACGTTGAAACAATTGCCGACGGCCTTGGAGAGGATGCTGACAAACATGTCATTTCGGTTATTCTCGACGGTGAGA
>JADWMH010000008.1:14745-22367 GCA_015767355.1 Gammaproteobacteria bacterium | reverse complement strand
GCCGGTACTTTGCTGGTTGCGGTGATCCTGACTTTTATTGCCCTGGGCGCCGGGAATCCCGTTCCCTGGTTGTTAACGGCTTCACTGATTGCTATTCCGGTGCTGATGCGGTGGAGTGAAAGCCGATACTTTGCGGTATGGAAAGACGAATACAGTGTAGGTGTCGATTCACTGGACAACGATCACAAAAAACTCCTTACACTGATTAACCATCTGCAGACGGCTGTTCATTACCAGACTGGGGAGGAGTTCGAACATGAGGCGCTGGATGAAATGGTTGCCTATACCAAGTACCATTTTGAGCGTGAAGAGAAGATGCTGCAGGAAGCCGGTTATGCCGACCTGGAAGCGCACAAGGAGTTGCACCGGCAGATGATCGCCAAAGTGGAAGGGTTTGTCCAGGAGTATGATAAACGGGGCCATGAGGTGCTGGAGGATGTCGCGCTTTATCTGAAGAACTGGCTGATCAATCACATCAATGGCACTGATCAGGAATACAGTTCCCTGCTCAAGCAGAAGGGCATGGGTTAGCCGTTCTATGGATGCGATTTGCATACAGGGACGTAGTTGTAGGGGGGATAAGCGACAGCGCATCCACCATGATTTTGGCGCCAGAATCCTTGAGTGGCCAACGTCTGTACAAATGAGTCAAATTTCAATAATGACTCCCGCAAAGACGCAAAGCCCGCCAAAAAAAACCTTTGCGGTCTTTGAGTCTTGGCGAGAGAAAATAATCTTTTTCATGCTTCGTCAGTCTGAGACTTGGTCCCACTAAAATATGTCAGTCGTTATTGAGAGGCCGTATATAACCAACAGGGTGCTGGTGTTTGTATTAGCCCTGCTGTTGCTCATTTTACCACTCTCGGCTATCGCTGAAAAAGCCTCTGGCTTCGATATTGTCACCATGAAAAACGGAGACATTCACCAGGGTACGGTCGCCGTGGAGTCCCTCTCTGTCAACACCGGGTTTGGAAAAATTTCCATTCCATACCATCGACTGCACACCGTGAAAAAAGGCGCCGGCAAGCTTCCTGATCTGCTTACTACCCGCCAGGGTGAGCGCTTTTACGGAGAGGTTGTGGAGAGCGAAATAACCATGCTGCGCGTGCTTGACGCCACATTGCCGCTGGCAGCAAGCGACATTGCCGCGATCAGTTTCGCCCCGCGAGGTATTCGACCTTCGTCCCGGCAGACTCCTGATGTTATAAAAACCAGCTTTGGCGACCAGTTTGTGGCGCGGGTTCTTACCCGGGATCTGTTGTTCAAAACATCCTCATCGATAGAGATCATCGACACAGGAAAAATTCGCTTCATCGATCGCATTACAGTGCCCGATGATGAGCGCGATGACGAGGAGAAGCCAACAACGCAGATCACGCTGGTGGATGGCGTGATCCATCAGGGGCAACTCATGCTGGAGCATTTTCAGGTTGAAACAAGCGATGAAGTGATACTCAAAATGCCAGTTGAAACGCTATCGGGCATTCGCTTTGATGTCAGTACCGATAATGGCAAGGCTGACTTCTCTCACCGCTGGAAACAGACTCCGCCATCCCTGTTTCAGGATACGATGGTCGATGGTTCGCTTGCCCCCGAAATGATAATTATCCAGGGTCGCGAATTTATCAGAGGAGATGCACAGGGCGACACTGATGAGCGGCCCCCGACAGCTGTGAATCCCGGTACATATGCGATAGGTGTCTTTGAAGTCACATTTGACGAATATGACCAGTTTTGCGCTGATACCAGGCGTGAGATGCCTGATGATGAAGGCTGGGGACGGGGTAGCAATCCTGTGGTCAATCTCTCCTGGCAGGACGCCAAAGCCTATACCGAATGGCTCAGCAATAAAACCCGCAAGCGATACCGCCTGCCCAGTGATGCCGAATGGGAATACGCGGCGCGGGCAGGCGCGGATACAAAATTTTGGTGGGGTGATGAAAGCGGCGCTGCCAGGGCAAACTGCGAAGGCTGCAATTCACTCTGGGACGGCGCTCAAATCGCACCCGTAGGAAAGTTTGCTGCAAATCCACTCGGCTTGCATGATACGGCGGGCAATGTGTTTGAATGGGTGGCAGACTGCTATCATGACAGCTTCGCAGAAGCGCCCGCCGATGGTGCGCCTGTGGAAAAACCCGGCTGCGGCAAGCGGGTCATTCGCGGCGGAGCATGGAGTTTTCCACCCAAAGAGATCCGCTCAGCCAATCGCTGGCGCGACTTCCCTACGAGGCGCAGTGACGATACGGGATTTCGGGTGGCGAGAGATATGTAATTATAATTATCCGTTAATGGCTGGTTCCGGCAGAGCGGGTAATTTTGTTGTAGACGTTATATTTTCCGACTGGTTTTTTCATGGGAATGCGCTTTACCTCCTCCAGGGTCTTTGCATCATAGATCACCAGTGCGCCGTCCATTTCCCAGATGCTGACCAGCGCATAGCGGCCGTCGCGGGTGAACTCCACATGCGCTGATGTCTTGCCGGGCGCCGGCCGCAGGGTCTTTACGATCTCCAGGCTCTGCTTGTCAATCACGTGCATGGCATCCTTGTCCTTGCCGAAAAAGACATCGACCCAGGCATAGGGGGAGTTTTCGTGGCTGCGCATGAAGAAGCCGGAGCCCAGGGTAGGGATTTTTTTTATGGGCTTCCAGCTTTTCATGTCAACGATAGTGACGGCGCTCTCCTTGAGGTTGGGGGTTGCCAGCAGCGTCTGCTCGCCTCGTTTCCAGGTGATTCCAGAACTGAGATGCGGCATACCGGGGATGGCAAGATCTGCAACCTTGCGGCCAAGGTCCAGATCAACCACCTGGCCTTCACCTTTGCGCGAGGCGCTGAGGATATGCACATACTCCTGGTCGAAAAAGAAGTCGTCCAGCACTGCATCGAGTTTGATGCGGCGAATCGGGAATTGTTCTGTGGTCGCCTCTCCCGACTCTTTGCGATAATCGTGCACCCATGTGCCAAAACCGGCCGGGGGTGGATCGGCGTAACTGATTTCCCACACCTCCGGGCTGTCTTTGAGTGCGGCGATAAAGCTCTTGCGGGGCCGCGCATCGTACACGGCCGAAATGCGTGAACTCTCTCCCTTGCTATCTACAGCCGGAATAATTTTCACCAGGCTGAGGTCTGACGCATCAAGAATCACCAGCGTATTCGGCATATAGTTGCCCACGATCAGGAAACGATCATCGCTGGAGATAGCGCTGTTACGCGCATTGATTCCCACGCGGATTTCCGCCGTCATCTTCAGCTGGTACATGTCGAACTTGCTGATCCAGCCATCTCGCGAGGTGAAATAGACGAACCGCCCCGTGGAGTTGTACTTGGGCCCGCCATGCAGGGCGAAGCGCGATGCAAATCGGTGAATTGGCTCGAATTTGTCGCCGTCGAGCACGGTGACGTGATGATCGCCCGACTCGACTACCAGAAACAGGTTCAGGGGATCGGCCTCGAAAACAGGTTTGCCGCTTTGGGATTCGACGGGATATGTCACATGACTGGCGAGAATCTCCTTCTCGCCCCACACGGGTGTTTCTGCCAGCGGCGTAAAAATATAGTCGACAAGCTCCTGGATCTGTTCACTGTTCAGTTTGTCGGAAAAAGGCAGCATCTGTGTGGCGGCCCTGCCTTCCGCAATGGTGGCGAAGGCCTTTTTCTTGCGTAGGCGGCGCAGGTTTTCAGGCAGCAAAGCAGGACCGGTAATGCCAAGGCGATTTTTACCATGACAGACGCTGCAATGCTCCTGATAGATGGGCTCTGCAGCAGGTAGTTCAGCAAATAGTG
The DNA here is from genome assembly GCA_015767355.1 of Gammaproteobacteria bacterium. Lineage (GTDB taxonomy): Bacteria > Pseudomonadota > Gammaproteobacteria > Chromatiales > Chromatiaceae > Sva-25. The sequence goes on along the minus strand of JADWMH010000008.1, from coordinate 18,586 downwards.
GAGTATTTAAACTCATCAACAGGAGAGATAATGTTAAATATTTCATTTTTTCAGTAATTATGATTCATTCATTTTCAGATCAAGACTAAATTGTATAATGGATCATCAATCAGTAACATCTTTAAGTCCGTGCATTGTTTTGATACCGTGCAGGGTCGGGATCAGCCTTTCAGCGCCGCTGTGAATACATCCATGTACGCTCTGATAAAACATCCCTGTTTTCTACAGCCCTGAAAGGCAAATCCCAACCCTTCCTCCATGTACAATGTTATCGAGATAGTACATTAATAAAGGAAAACACCATGCGTTACTTATTCATTTTTTTATTGCTGACACTGCCTTTTTCGACTATTTATGCCGAAGGGCAGATCACACTGGAAAAGCCTCCAGCTTCGCTCAAGCAGTGGTACAAACCTGAAAACAAGCGCAATGTGTGGCACCACAACATGTTCAAGCTGCGCCGTGAGATTCAGGCGGTGAATGAATACATGGCAGTGAAAGATCAGCCGCACACCGAAAAGTGGGCGATACGATTGGTCACGCATTACCGCAAGATTGCCGAGATGGTTCCTGAGTGGAGGGATGAGCTGGAACTGGAGTGGGCGGACAAACTGGAGGCGGCTGCAAAGCAGGGTGAGTTCGAGGCTTTGGGCAAAGCATTGAAAAAAATGCAGAGCAGTTGCAAGGGCTGCCACAGTGATTATCGTGCGCAGGTAGCGGCCATCTATCGCGGCCCTGATTTCAGCAAAGTTTCCGTGGAACTGGATGGTAAAGAGACCAGCTACCTGGATTTCATGAAAATCTTGATGCGTGATGTGAACCGCATCAAGATCGCAGCTGAAGACGATGATAAAGCCAGGGCGCAAGCCGCATTAAAAGATGTGCGCAGCGGAATTTCGATTCTGCGCTCGAGCTGTGACAGCTGCCATAAGGAGCCGCAAGCCAAAGAGTATTACCTCGGGAAAAAGACACGGAAATTGCTGGATGAACTGCAGACAGGCATCGACAAAGGCGACAGCGGGCACAGTCTGGGAATACTGGCGGTGCAAGCCTGCGCCCATTGCCATGGCAGTCACAGGATTGTATACGACCTGAAAGCTGAGATAGAATAAAACCTAAAACCTAAAACTTCCCCATGGAGTCCCAGATGAATACGCTCTCCCCATCCTTGCCACGCACCCCGATGATGCCCAGGCCGCTGGCGCTGCCTTTGGGGATTCTCCCGACCGCCGTCAATAGCAAAGTGCTGGTGAAGATTCTGAACAAGTTATTTGCGCCGGAGCTGGAGGATGGCGAACTGGATTTTCTGCAGGGCAGGGTGATGATGATTCGCGTCAGCGACGCTCGTCTCACCTACCGCATCACCCTATCTGATGGGGAACTGATCGCAGCGGCGGGTAGTAAAAAAGATGACTTGAGCATTGAAGGCTCGGTCTATGACTTTCTGCTGCTGGCCACCCGGCGAGAAGACCCGGACACCCTCTTTTTCAACCGCCGGCTACGGCTGGGTGGAGATACAGAACTGGGTCTCTATGCGAAAAATTTCCTCGACTCTGTTGAGCTGGACGACCGCATGGGTCCGGTGCTGAAGCTGCTCAACGGCGTCACCAGCCTGGTAGGACGCCTGCCTTAGGTTTTCTGCGGAGCATCGCAGCCGCTGCTGACGGGATAATTGGTTTGAATGTATAACCACGGATAAACACAGATGCACACAGATATTTTTACATCTTTTAATCTGTGTTTATCTGTGTGCATCTGTGGTGAAAGTTTTTTTCATTGATCTTCCAGACTTATACCATCTGCTCGGCGGCGGTTCGGGCGCGCTGCGCCATGCCGGCATCGCCGTGCCAGTAGCCGTCGCAGGGTCCAGTCGGCATCATCTTCTCAAGCAGGGCATTCCCTGTAGAGCTGTCCAGCTCGCCTGCCATCACTTTTGAAAAGATCTCGATTACCTTTTCGGTTTTGTGTGACTGGGGGCTGATACGCACCACATCCACTCCCAATCTCCTCATCTGTTCCAGTTCGGACAGCAGGTTGAATGTATGAGCAGACTGTGTCTGAATGCCGTTGAGAGCCAGGAAGCGGGTATCGTCCTGAGCTTTCAGTTGCAGGCCGTCGGGGTAGTCAAGGCAGCGGTACTGACAGTCATCCTTGGGCAGATTATGCGCGCGGGCGGTGAAGCAGCGAGCAGAATAGGCCAACGGCAGCCGTCCATAGGCGAACACCTCGGTCTCCACCCCGTCGGGACGCCCGGCCTGTATATCCGCCAGGGTCTTGTGTGACAGTTCGACAGGCAGCACCCAGCGTTTGAGTCCCTGGCGCGCCAGCAGCGCCAGGGTCCTGTCGTTATAGACGTTGACGCTATGGCCGGAGACGAAAGGCTTGCCCTGCATCAGCTGCACCGCTCCCATATCGTTGGCTTCGACCGGGTATATGCCGTTGCTGCAGATGCGCCGCAGGCGTTTCAGCTCAGAGTCAGCCTCCAGCAATGCCAGGGTAGAGAGCACTACCTCCTTACCCGTATCGGCCAGTTTATCAGCCAGTTGCAGCCAATCTTCGGTGCGCATCAGGGTACGCTTTGAGCAGATGGTCTCCCCCAGGTAGACGATATCCACCGGGCTCTCTGCTACCCCGGCATAAAAATCCAGCACCTGCTGTTTGGGCCAGTAGTAGAGAATGGGTCCGAGTGATAATTTCATTGCCATGGCCTGTGATAGGCGCCGAGGGTTGTCTGGCTTCCTTCGGAAACCTTCGCCAGCTCCTGCATCCACTCAGCCCGTGGCGTATAGGCATCAGGATCGCGTTTGCAGGCATCGATAGCCTGACGCCATACTCTTGTCACCTGGGCCACATAGACCGGGCTGCGCTGCCGCCCCTCGATCTTGATTGCTGAGACTCCAGTCTGCAGCAGTAGGGGCAGCAGTTCCAGGGTGTTGAGGCTGGTGGGCTCCTCCAGTGCGTGATAGGTATTGCCACCGACGCAGAAACTCCCTTTGCACAGGGTCGGATAGCCCGCATTTTCCCCCTCTGCATGACGTTCGATCAGAACGCCTCCCAGGCGGGTCTCCAGTCCCTGGTCGGTCTCGCGCCACTCCACGTGACTGGCGGGAGAGCAGGCGCCATAGGTGTTGGGAGAGCGCCCGGTGGCGTAGGAGGAGAGGATGCAGCGTCCCTCCACCATGACACACAGACTGCCGAAACCGAATACTTCGACCTGCAGAGGGCTGTTCTCGATGACATGCTTCACCTGGCTTATGGAGAGCACCCGGGGAAGCACGGCCCGTTTGACGCCGAAGTTGTCCCGATAGAACTGCAGCGCCTCGTAGTTGGTGGCGGAACCCTGAACCGAGAGATGCAAATTGAGATCAGGATGCTTGTCGGATGCATAGTCGAGCACCCCGATATCTGCTGCAATCAGCGCGTCAACCCCAAGCTCTGCGGCATTGTCCACCGCACTCTGCCAGCGTTGCCAACCTTCGGGCTGGGGATAGGTATTGAGCGCCAGAAAGACGCGCCGGCCCCGCTGCCGGGCATACTCGATGCCCTGGCGCATCTTGGCTGGACTAAAGTTGAGCCCGGCGAAATGGCGGGCATTGGTATCATCTCTGAAGCCCAGATAGACCGCATCGGCGCCGTTATCAATGGCCGCTTTCAGCGAAGGCAGATTACCTGCCGGACAAACCAGTTCTATAGAAGTCATGAATCACTCAAATAATTCTGTTGAAAATGCGTTTTTTACTTCACGGTTTACTGCTTGTCATCTCGACGCAGGAGAGATCTTAGGGATGATGCAAAAATTAAAGTACCAATATGTGCAGGATTTTTGTTTGTGGTTTTTGTT
>JADWMH010000008.1:13537-14735 GCA_015767355.1 Gammaproteobacteria bacterium | reverse complement strand
CATAGTGAACTATGTAACCAGAGTGGCAGCGAAAAGCACGGACAAAAAGACAAGCGAGATTGGTATTTTAATAAATGCCTCATTCCTTAGTACTGAATGCATCAAGATCCCTCGTTGTTCGTACCTCACTTCCCTCGGGATGACACATTAATCTCGTTCCTCGTACCTCGCTTCTCATCCTTAATCCCCTGGCGGGTGCCCCGACGCACCAGTTCGTTCTCCACGCCGTTCAATACCGCCCACTTTTTAGAACACCACAGGGGACTTAAAAGTATATCCGTAGATGCAGTCCCGGTGACCCGATGGTAGAGCACCCCGGATGGCGTTCGCTCTATCATATCAGCCGCTGTCTGAATGTACTCGCCCATTGTCATGGGCTGATACTCTCCCCGCCGCCACTGATTGGCCAGCTGTGTTCCCTTTACCACGTGCAAAGGATGGAGTTTCAAACCATCTACGCCCAGCGCCAATACCTGCTCCAGGCTCCAGATGGAATCATCCCGGTCTTCTCCCGGCATACCAACGATCAGGTGAGTGCAGACAGGAATCCCCCGCAGCCTCGCCGCTCTCAAGGTGTGCCGGTACTCGGCAAAGCCGTGACCGCGGTTGACCAGCTGCAGTGAACGCTCACAGGCTGACTGCAATCCCAGCTCCAACCACACCTCGTACCCGCGGGATTGAACCTCCACAAGCAGATCAAGCACCTTGTCGGGCACGCAGTCCGGGCGTGTTCCTACCGAGATCCCAACCACATCGGGTTCATCCAGTGCTTGCTGGTAGAGCTTTGCCAGATACTCCACATCCGCATAGGTGTTGGTATAGGCCTGGAAATAGGCTAAAAATCTTCTCGCGCCGGTGCGCCGGGCAAGCACGCGGCGTCCAGCCTCTATCTGCTCGGCAACGCCTGGAGCCTTGCGTGCCGAGGGGTTGAAAGAGACGTTGTTGCAGAAGGTGCAGCCACCGCGCCCCTTGCTGCCATCACGGTTCGGGCAGGTGAAGCCGGCGTTGATTGCCAGCTTGTGCACCCGCTCGCCATAGCGGCGAAGCAGATCCTGACCGAATGTATTGATAACGTCGGATAAAGCCATTGCCGTTCCTGCAGTCACAGGTCGTAAGTCTTAAGTCTTGAGTCTTGAGTCTTTTACTTACGACTTACGACTTACGACTTACGACTTGCGGCTCAGTTCCTTAATCATCC
>JADWMH010000008.1:0-13437 GCA_015767355.1 Gammaproteobacteria bacterium | reverse complement strand
ACTTACGACTTACGACTTACGACTTACGACTTGCGGCTCAGTTCCTTAATCATCCAGTATCGAGATATAGGCGAAGATGTCACGGATCTCTTCACGCGTGAAATCCGCAAGCAGCTCCTCTTCAGGATCCTCTTCATCATGGATGCGTATCTTGTTCAGATACTTGTCGACCTGCCGCCACAGGTAGTTCGTATATTGACCTGCAAGCATGGGTGAATTGTCATTTTCGTCGCCTTCGGCTTGCTTGCCGTGGCAGCTTCTACACTCCTTGTTGTAGAGTTTTTTGCCTTTGTCGATATCGCCTTCGGCGCGAGGAATCTGCATCACTCTTTCGCTCTGCAGCAGCCTCTGATAGGCATCGAATTCCGGATCATCTTCGTTGGCGGGAGGAAGGCGTGTCGGAAGGGAGATGCGGTTGAGATAAGCCGAGATATCCGCAATGTCCTGCGGTGGCATCTCACGCTCCTCGACGTGTTCGACCATCGGCATGTTGGGACGGCTGCGGTCCTGAAACAGATAGAGCTGTTTGGAGGTATAGCCTACAGGTTGACCTGCCACACGCGGATACTCTCCGCTCTTGTCGCCCTGACCGTACTCACCATGACATCCGGCGCAAACCTGGTTGATGTCATCGCCGTTGTCGAGATCAATCTCAGCTTCAGCCGGAGTGGTCTCCTGCGCCTGAGCATGAGTGAACAAGCTGAGAATAACCAGAATCAGAGCTTTTTTCGGGAATGATAAGGGGGAAGTGCAGAGTATTTGAGAAATTTTCACAGAACTAAAGTACTCCACGTTTATGCATGTAATCGCTATATTGCTGGTCGACGACCTGGATATGGTTGATCAGCCAGTGTTTCAGGTAACCAGCGGTATCCTCCAGCGCATCCTGTCCATTTATATTGTAATCTTCGACAAGTTCATTGACCCGTGCGACCATCTTTCGATGTTCTTTTTTGTGGGCTTCGAGGTCGGGGTAGTCGTGTTTCTCCATCAACTCCTCTTCATGTTTGAAGTGGTAGCGAGTGTAGTCGATCAACTCGTCGAGGGCTTCCTGTTCATAAAAGGTGCTGGGATGCTCTTTTGATGCGGTTAGGAACCGATTGATGAGACCAAGCAACTTTTGATGCTCGTTGTCGATAGATTTAATCCCCACACTGTACTCTTTTTTCCAGCTGATGTACTTGTGCTTGTCACACAGTTTGTTGTACGCAGAGAGAGCGACAACAAGGAAGCCGAGCAGCCAGGGAACCGGGCTGTTGATGCCCAGCTGCACCGTTGCAAGGATGGTGGCAACCACCAGCAGGCCAATCAGCAGTGCTTTGAGGGTCATCAGTGCGTGTTTTTTCATTGGCTGTCCGGGCAACTATCAGGGAAATATTGAGTAATGCATGGTAATGAATAGTAGTGAGTGATGTCAATGCATTGTATGTGGCTGGATTGAACGCGCGTATCACCGAAGAGAAGAGCTGTTTGAGTAGGCAAGTTGCTGTTGTACAGCTGTTTTTTCTATGCGGAGCACAGAATGCCATTTGAATTGATTTGCATCAATGGAAATACCTTGATCCATGATAAAATCCCAAACTCTAATTTAAGTCAATAAAGGGTACGTCATGAAAGAAACCTTTACAAAAGGGATGGCGAGAAACATCTACTATGGGGGATCACTCTTCTTCCTGTTGCTGTTTTTCGCACTATCGTTCGATACCGTCTCGGAACTTCCCGACCGGGATAACCGCCAGGCAATTAATGAAAGTGTCACTCTGGGCAAGAAAGTGTGGGAAGTAAATAATTGCATTGGCTGCCACACGCTGCTTGGAGAGGGCGCATATTTTGCACCGGAACTTGGAAACGTGGTGAAGCGTTACGGCAGCAAGGCTGCTGTGAAGGCATTTATCATGAGTCGTCCAAAAGATGGTGTTCCGGGCCGTCGCAGCATGCCTCAGTTCAATCTCAGTGAAGAAGAGCTGCAGGGCGTTGCGGATTTTCTCGAGTATGTCGGTGGCGTTAATACCGAAAACTGGCCACCAAACATTCAGGGTTAAGGGAGAGTCGTATCATGAAATATCAATCTCAATCTATCGCCAAGCTCTATTTTATAGCGGCGATCGGTCTCTTTGTCGGACAGATCCTGTTCGGCGTTGTCATGGGACTGCAATATGTGATGGGCGACTTCCTGTTTCCCTACATTCCATTCAATGTTGCACGTATGGTGCATACCAACCTGCTGATCGTATGGTTGCTGTTCGGCTTTATGGGCGCCTCCTATTACCTGGTGCCGGAAGAGGCTGAGCGTGAACTTTACGCTCCCTGGCTGGCAAAGCTGATGTTCTGGATCTTCCTGGTCGCGGGCGCAGCCACAATCCTCGGTTATCTGCTGGTTCCCTATGCCGAACTTGCTAAACTGACCATGAATGATCTGCTGCCAACCATGGGGCGTGAGTTCCTTGAACAGCCGACTATAACCAAGATCGGCATCGTCATTGTCGCACTGTCGTTCCTCTTTAATGTTGGCATGACCGTGTTGACCGGGCGCAAGACCGTTGTAACCATCGTGCTGCTGACTGGCCTGACCGGCCTGGCGGTCTTCTTCCTGTTTGCCTTCTACAATCCCGTCAACATCGTACTGGACAAGTACTTCTGGTGGTGGGTCGTACATCTATGGGTAGAGGGAGTCTGGGAGCTGATTATGGGCGCTATTCTGGCTTTCGTGCTGATCAAAATTACCGGTGTTGACCGCGAAGTGATCGAGAAGTGGCTCTATATCATCATCGCTTTGACGCTGATCTCAGGCATCATCGGAACAGGCCATCACTACTTCTGGATCGGTGCGCCGGGTTACTGGCAGTGGTTTGGCTCAATCTTCTCCGCACTGGAGCCGATACCATTCTTCGTCATGACCCTGTTTGCCTTCAATATGGTCAACAAACGCCGTCGCGAGCATCCCAACAAGGTAGCAACCCTGTGGGCTCTTGGAACCGCAGTCATGGCATTCCTCGGCGCTGGCGTGTGGGGCTTCCTGCATACCCTGGCTCCGGTCAACTACTACACCCACGGCACCCAGATCACTGCGGCGCACGGACACATGGCTTTCTATGGAGCCTATGTCATGATCGTTCTGACGATCATCTCCTACTCCATGCCGATCATGCGTGGACGTACGGCGAATGGTCCCAAGGCGCAGGTGATGGAGATGTGGTCTTTCTGGCTGATGACCGTTTCCATGGTTTTCATCACGCTGTTTCTCACAGGCGCGGGCATCCTGCAGGTCTATCTGCAGCGTTACTCTGACACGCCATTGGGATTCATGGTTGTCCAGGATAAGATAGAACTCTTCTACTGGATGCGTGAGGTCTCAGGCGTGATTTTCCTCATCGGACTGATCCTCTACATCATGAGCTTCTTTGTGAAACATGATGACGAAGTGACTGCCTAAGCTGATTTATGGAGAAGAGGGGGGCGCAAGCCCCCCTTATTTTTGCTATGAATTCCACAGTAAAACAGTCGGAAATAACGACGAAATACCATCTTCCGGGTGATCTGGCTATCTGGGTTTTTATCTTTGCCGAGCTGCTGGTATTTGGTATCTTTTTTCTCTCCTACGCCTTTAGCCGCGCCGGTAATGTCGAACTTTTCAACGAATTCCAGAAGACGCTGGATACCGCAAGCGGAGCCATCAATACGCTGCTGCTGATCACCTCGAGTTACTTCGTGGTGCGCGCCGTCACAGCGATCAAGAGCGGTGATGCACGGCGCTGTGTCAACTGGCTGGCTGCAGCACTGCTGGGAGGCGGGGGATTCCTGGTGATCAAGTCGATGGAGTTTGCCGACAAGTTTTCGCACGGCATCTCCCTTGGCACCAATACCTTTTTTATGTTCTATCTGTCGATGACTTTTTTTCATTTCATGCATGTCATTCTGGGAATGATTATCCTCGCAGCCGTGTTGATAAAGACCCGCAGTGGAGGCTATAGTGCGACAGAACATACCGGCGTTGAAACCGGAGCCTCGTACTGGCACATGGTCGACCTGGTATGGATCGTTCTTTTTCCACTGGTGTATGTTATCCGATGATGAATTAAATGATGAATAATCAAACACACTTAAACACACGCCTGACCTGGATTTGGCTGGGACTGATGGCCTTCACGATTCTGACCTATGCCGTCAGCAAGAGTGAATTTTCCGGAACCTGGGTCGTTGTGCTGCTGCTGGTTACCGTCTTTATCAAGGGGCACTGGATCATCGCGGACTTCATGGAGTTGAGACATGCCGGGCTGTTGTGGCGCGTACTCGCGCATGGCTGGATTATCCTGGTCTCCGGCGGAATATTAGCGGCCTATATGATGGGGCTGAAGTGACTATGTCGGTAACTTTTCAGAAAGCCTGTCTAATGCTTCAACTAGTAATTTTTGAGCGACCAACATCTTTACAAATGAGTCAAGTTTTTACATTAACTCTCGCAAAGACGCTAAGCTCGCCAAGAAAAAAACTTTGCGGTCTTTGCGTCTTTGCAAGAGACAAGGGTTTTTCATGCTTAGTCAGTTCCCAACTTGCACGGAGCAATTGAGATGTTATCAACATCACAGCCAACAGAGTCAAGCAATGAGGCTGACGAGTCTCCCTGGTATGAATCGCAGGGGAGTGAAGTCGAGCTCTTCCAGCACGCCTGGAATCACCAGCTTCCGGTGCTGATCAAGGGTCCGACAGGTTGTGGCAAGACCCGCTTTGTACAGTACATGGCTGCGCAGCTTGGGCGGCCGCTCTATACGGTCGCCTGCCATGATGATCTCACGGCTGCCGACCTGGTTGGCCGCCACCTGATTGGCGATGGCGAGACCTACTGGAATGACGGCCCGCTGACACGCGCCGTGCGCGAAGGAGCAATCTGCTACCTCGACGAGGTTGTCGAGGCGCGCAAGGATACCACCGTGGTGATGCATCCGCTCTCGGATGACCGCCGCATCCTGCCGATCGAACGCACCGGAGAGTTGCTGCAGGCACCGCCTGAATTTATGCTGGTGGTCTCCTACAATCCGGGATACCAGAATTTGCTCAAGGGGATGAAACCATCGACCCGCCAGCGCTTCGTATCGATGCGCTTTGACTACCCCAACAAAGAGATCGAGCGCAAGGTGGTGATGCACGAGGGCGACATCGATGAGCAGACTGCTGAAAAACTGGTCGACCTGGCGCGCGCATTGCGTGTATTGAAAGATCATGATCTCGAGGAGTCGGCGTCCACACGTCTGCTGGTGTATGCGGCAACATTGATCAATGCCGGCTACGATCCGGTCGAGGCTTGCCGCGCCGCGATTATCGAACCGCTCACCGATGAGGTCGAAACAGTTGACGCACTCATGGAAGTTGTCGAAGCAAGAATGGGGGAGTGGTGATGTCTGAACCGGAAATCAGCATTGAAGATGCCTCTCAGTATGACAGCGGTACAACCATCGCCATGATTGCGGAGGGGCTGTTTTTCCTGAACCTGTTTCTGCTTCCCGTGGTGGGTTTTGTGATCCTGGCGCTGCTCTATCTCCGCCAGCGCAGGCATGAGTCAAGACTGGCGCGCAACCATCTCAAACAGGCGCTTGTGGCTGCGGGGATTACCACAGTCCTGTTTTTACCCATTGTGCTGATTGTACTCGATTCGGGGTTCAAATCATTTGCGCTGCTGATTGCAGTAGAGATCTACCTGGTTGCTGTTGTCACGCCCTTTGCTATTGTCGCCACCTTCGGCCTGCTGAAAGCGATGTCTCAGCAGGAGTACCGCTACCCGTTGATTGGCAAGTATTTGATTGAAGAGGAATGAACAAACGCCAAAATCAGCGACTGCTGACGCGCTCGCTCTTTTTTATTCTTTTCATCGTCGCGCCGCCGCTGGACATTTTTCGTTTTGACCTGACGCTGAACCACTTCATCCTGTTTGGACAGCCATGGACGCTGGGGCTGGAGGCATTCCAGAGCGGTGATGTGACGCCGTTGCAGGCGGGGCTGAATATCATCCTGCGCGGATTTGTTCCGCTGGCGCTGGTAGTGGGAGTCGGCGCATGGGTCTCATGGCGCTGGGGACGGCTTTACTGCGGCTGGTTGTGTCCCCATTTCTCTGTTGTCGAGATCATCAACTCGCTGATGCGCAGGGCTTCCGGCAAGCTCTCTGTGTGGGATAAAAAACAGCTTCCACAGCTGCAGTCCGATGGCAAACATATCGTGCCTGACGGCAACTGGTGGTTTGTGACCGCCATCGCTGCTGTTGGCTTCGCGTTTCTGTGGGCCGTAGCGCTGCTCACTTATCTGCTGCCGCCAGGCGAGATCTACACCAATTTGTGGAATGCCTCGTTGACGCGCAACCAGGCGGTTTTTCTGACAGTCGCCACCATTGCATTGACAGTCGAATTTACATTCGCACGCCATCTCTTCTGCCGCTATGGCTGCGCCGTCGGCGTCGCCCAGAGTCTTATCTGGATGGGCAACAAACGCTCCATGGTGGTGGGTTTCGACCGACAGCACGCCTCGGCATGCGTCGCCTGCGACAAGTCGTGCGAACACGCCTGTCCGATGCATCTGCAGCCGCGCAGCATCAAGCGAAAAATGTTCACCTGCACCCAGTGTATGCAGTGCGTGCAATCCTGTGAGCAGGTACAGCAGAAGCTGTCGGCTCCCTCACTGTTGAAGATGGTCGAAAAGGAGTGCGCGCTGGATGTCTCTATGCGGGATTTTGGCAACCGGCCTGAGACTCCACAGGACTGTTTCGAGCCCCGAAGTAAGAGGTAACCAATGGAAGAGTTCGTCGGTAAAATCTGGCACCGCTATATCAACGACCGTGCCATCAAGGAGTATCCTGAGGCCCGGGTCGATCTGGATGATATCCGGCATGCTGCCGCTATCATGTTCCGCTCGCTGGGAGGGGAGGGCGGCCTGCGCATCGATAACGCCACCGAGCTGGATCATGGTGCGCGCCGCAGCATCTTGCAGCGCATTGCCGGCACCGGCAGCAAGATACAGCTGGCATGGCGCGATGAGGAGAGTCTGCGCCTGCCGGGAGCTATCGCGCTATTTCAGGACAAGAGCCTCAATCGCGATCTCTATCTGTGGCTGGCGGCGCTGGCAACCTCTTCACATGCCACAGCAGAGAACGTTTCGCACGGGTGGCTTGCAGATAACTGCAAGGGCGCGGCGCAGTTGCTGCAGCGCTGGCCGGGGATGCACAAGCGCTACCGCCGCCTGGTGGAGGCGCATTTGCAGCAGCGTCCGCAAATAGATGCGCTGCCAAAGGCTGAAAGGCTCCAGGAGGAGGCGATAGTGCGGGCGCTCAAGAATCCTGAAAATTATGCGAATTCAGGTTACTCTGAATCGGCGCCACCCGCAGCAAAACATCCGCCGCAGCCAGTGCCGCTGTGGCTGCATCCCGAGCCACCGCAAACCAGTGCTGCGGTTGCCGCATCGAGAAGTGATCCTGATGATGCGGAGGCACCGGCCAGCCGTAAAAAAGAGGATCAGCAGCAGAAACGCCGCAAGGCTGAGCGCGTCGATATGCCCGAGGGCAAGGAGGGGCTGCTCGCGTTTCGCCTGGAGAGCCTCTTCAGCTGGTCGGAATTCGTCAACGTCGACCGCACTACCGAGGATGACGATGACGATGATGCGCAGCGCACTGCGGATGATATGGATATGATCAGTGTGGCGCGTGACAACCAGCCGGCCGCGAGTAAAGTGCGTTTCGATCTGGATCTTCCTGCCGACGAGTATGATGATATACGTCTCGGTGAGGGGATCCCGCTTCCCGAGTGGGATTACAAGCAGCAGCAGCTGGTGAAGGATTACTGTGCTATCCAGCCGATGCTGGCGCGTGAAGCAGAGGCGATTCCGTTGCCGCCGAAACTGCGTGCGCAGGCAAGAAAACTGCGCAGCCAGTTCGAGATGCTGCGACCCCAGCGGCACTGGTTCAGCCGTCAGCAGGAGGGTACGGAGCTCGATCTCGACAGTTATCTCAGCCATCTCACAGACCGCAAGCTTGGCCGTTTCAGCAGCGATGCGGCAGTCTACCGTGAATGCCGCAATTCAACCCGCGATCTTGCCTGTTTGCTGCTGGCCGATCTCTCTCTGTCGACGGATGCCTATGTCAATGATGATGAGCGTGTCATCGATACCATCCGTGACTCGCTGTTCCTCTTTTCCGAGGCGCTCTCTGCAACGGGTGATCCCTTCGCGCTCTACGGCTTCTCCTCGCGGCATCGGGATCATGTACGCTTTAACCTGATCAAGAATTTCGCCGAGAGTTACAACGAGCATGTGCGCGGCCGCATCAACGCCATCAAGCCCGGCTACTATACCCGCATCGGCGCGGCGATCCGCCAGTCATCGAAAATACTCGCCAGCCAGCAGGCGGCGCAGAAAATACTGCTGATCCTCACCGACGGCAAGCCCAACGACCTGGACAAGTATGAGGGCCGCTACGGCATCGAGGATACCCGCATGGCGATCCTCGAGGCCCAGGAGATGGGGCTGCAGCCCTTCTGCGTCACCATCGACACCGAGGCAAAGGATTATCTCCCCTACCTCTTCGGCAGCCGCTCCTGGATACTGGTGCGAGATGCCGCAGAACTGCCACGCAAGCTGCCGATGCTCTATGCCAGGCTGACGCATTAATACAGATTCGTTATCTTGAACCCTCACTCGCACCTGTCATCTCGAACGCATGTGAGAGATCTTGTATTAGTAGCTGAAGATTCCTCCCTTTGGTCGAAATGACAAACAAAGGATGAACCACTAAAGGCACGAAAAACACGAAAAAGCAGTCTGACAATTTCGTGTTTTTCGTGCCTTTCGTGGTAAATATTGTTTCCCGATCGCGATCAGCGCTTCAACGGCTTGTACCTGATGCGGTGCGGCTGGTCGGCTGCATCGCCGAGGCGGTGTTTGCGATCCGCTTCATAATCCTGGTAGTTGCCTTCGAACCACACCACCTCACTGTCTCCCTCGAAGGCGAGAATATGGGTCGCGATGCGATCAAGGAACCAGCGGTCATGCGAGATCACCACCACCGATCCGGGGAATGTCAGGATCGCATCCTCGAGCGCACGCAATGTCTCGACGTCGAGGTCATTGGTTGGCTCATCGAGCAGGATCAGGTTGCCGCCCCTTTTGAGAAGCTTGGCAAGGTGTACGCGGTTTCTCTCGCCGCCGGAGAGGTCGCCGATGCGTTTCTGCTGGTCGCTGCCGGAAAAATTGAAGCGGCTCACATAGGCGCGTGACGGCATGGAGTAACTGCCGACGATGATGTTGTCCGATTTGTCAGAGATCTCCTCCCACACGGTTTTATTGGCATCCAGGGCGTCACGGCTTTGATCGACGGCGGCAATCTCCACCGTCTCGCCGATACGCAGCTCACCGCTGTCGGCCTGCTCCTCTCCGGTAATCATGCGGAAGAGAGTGGTTTTTCCCGCGCCATTGGGGCCGATAATGCCGACGATGCCGCCTTTAGGCAGATTGAACTCGACGTTGTCGAACAGCAGGCGGTCACCATATCCCTTGCTGAGTCCGTTTGCTTCGACGACGAGATCGCCGAGACGCTTGTCACCGGGCGGGATATAGATCTCGTTGGTCTCGTTGCGCTTCTGGAATGACTGGGACTGCAGCTCGTCAAAACGCTGCAGCCTGGCCTTGCTCTTGGCCTGGCGTCCCTTGGGGTTGGTGCGCACCCACTCGAGCTCCTTTTTCATCGCCTTGGCGCGGGCCAACTCGGACTTCTCCTCCTGTTCGAGGCGCTCCTCTTTCTGCTCCAGCCAGGAGGTATAGTTGCCCTCCCAGGGAATGCCGTGTCCACGGTCGAGTTCCAGTATCCATCCGGCGACGTTGTCCAGAAAATAGCGGTCGTGGGTCACCGCCACCACGGTGCCGCTGTAGTCATGCAGAAAGTGTTCCAGCCAGGCGATCGACTCCGCATCGAGGTGGTTGGTCGGCTCGTCCAGCAGCAGCATGTCCGGATGTGAGAGCAGCAGGCGGCACAGCGCCACCCGGCGGCGTTCGCCGCCTGAGAGCTTGGTGACATCCGCATCCCAGGGAGGCAGCCGCAGCGCATCCGCGGCAATCTCGAGCTGCCGCTCCATGTCATGTCCGTCAGCCGCCTGCACGATATTCTCCAGTTCCGCCTGGCGCTTTGCGAGTGCGTCAAAATCGGCATCAGGTTCCGCATACGCGGCATAGACCTGGTCCAGCTCCTGCATCGCCTCCTTGAGGTTCCCCAGCCCCTCTTCGACATTGCCGCGCACATCCTTGTCGGGATCGAGTTGCGGCTCCTGCGGCAGATAGCCAACCTTGATGCCGGGCTGGGGGCGTGCTTCACCCTCGATCTCGGTATCGATGCCGGCCATGATGCGCAGCAGCGTCGATTTACCGGAGCCGTTGAGACCCAGCACGCCAATCTTTGCGCCGGGGTAGAAGGAGAGGGAGATATCACGCAGGATCTGCCGTTTGGGAGGAACGACCTTGCCGACGCGATTCATAGTGTAGATATATTGGGCCATATTAAATTCGGTTGTATTTGATGGTGCGGACAGGCCGCAGGATGCTGAGAGTGTAAAAGAGAGTAAACAGGAGAGGGATTGTACCTTTTTCACACTGAAAGAGGTCAATTTAGGATCGACAGGGTTTACAATAGGGTCTATTTTTCGTACATCGCTATAAAAGGAAGCCACTATGACTCAGCTCAAACACTTTTTTACCATACTAAGCGCTGGATGGGCTGGGTAGATGATGGGCATGTTTTCTGATGAAAAACTGCTTGAGCGCGCGCGCGATGCCTTTGGATACTTCGGTGAACTGTTTGATGGCGGGTTTTCACTGCGGCTGTGGGACGGCTCGATCGTGCCGCTTGGTCCGAATGCAAATCCGCACATTCAGCTGAGCATCAGCGGGCCGGGCGTTATTGCCTCGGTGATGCGCCGTCCGAACCTTGAGACCCTGCTGCGGTTGTATGCCGCCGGTCATATCGATGTGCAGGGCGCAAATCTCTTCGAATTCATGGCTGTTGCCAGTGTGAAGGGTAAAAACAAACGGCTTGGCGAACTCAGCAAGGGGAGACTGCTGGGGTGGCTCTGGCCTTTTCTGCTTGCTTCTGGAGAGAAGGCGGATGTAGCGCATGAATATGTTGATGATGCGGTCGGTCGCGTCGAGTCAAAGCGCAGCAATAAAGATTTTATCCAGTTTCATTACGATATCAGCAACGAGTTTTACGCGCTGTTTCTTGATCCCGAGATGCTCTACTCCTGTGGCTATTTTAAGACCCTGGATACCCCGCTGGCCCGGGCGCAGCAGGATAAACTGGACATGATCTGCCGCAAGCTGCGCCTCAAGCCGGGAGATAAGTTTCTCGATATTGGCTGCGGCTGGGGAGGGCTGGTGTGTCATGCCGCCCGTTATTATGGAGTGAAGGCTCACGGTGTCACCCTATCCCAGACGCAGCATGACTTTGCACAGGAGAAGATCAGGAAACTTGGTCTGGAGGATAGCGTCACGGTTGAACTGCGCGATTATGAAACCCTGGACGGCGCCTACGACAAAATCTCCAGTGTGGGCATGTTCGAGCATGTCGGCATCGACAACATGCCGAAATATTTCGGCAAGATTCGTTCGCTGCTGCGTGACCGCGGCATTCTCATGAACCACGGCATCTCCCGTACAGCCAAGAAGAGCAAGCGTGCGGTTCGCAAGATCAGACCGGAGCGCAAACTGCTGCTGAAATACATCTTTCCCGGCTCGGAACTGGACAACGTGGGCCACACGGTCGATCTGCTGCAGATTTCCGGTTTTGAGGTGCATGACGTGGAAGGCCTGCGCGAACACTACGGCCTGACCTGCAAGGCCTGGCATGATGCTCTGCTGGCCAACCGGGAGGAGGCAATCCGCCTGGTCGGCCTGGAGAAGTATCGCATGTGGATTATCTATCTTGCCGGTGTGGCCACCGGTTTCAGCGTCGGTTCGATGCATATCTTCCAGGTGGTGGCATCCAGGCACGCCTCGAAAGGTCCTTCAGAACTGCCGCTCACCCGCGACGATCTCTATCTATAAAACCGGACTGATACTGGATTGGGCTTTTAAGATAGTATTGTGGATTAAAGAGAGTCTTACTACTATGAACCGCGAGTGCATATGACAATTCTGCAATCAAGACATTCAAACAAGCTTACGATGGAATCTTTGATCGACAAGGCTCCAATGGTCACAGAGGCTTATGATACCAGCACCCCTGCTTTTCGGGACTACCTGCAAGAGATTGTCACCTGGTTCGATAGGGAAGTTGGTGATTACGCATCGATCGATGCTGAAGCGCGTGCTGTGTCACCTGCAGGAAGAGCGCTGGGTTTCCGCATCGCCCTCAAGATCGCCGAGTCGCATCGAATATTGCGAACGATTACCGAGCCTGTGACAATCACTTTGTTGAATCCGGTCTATAAAGAGACTGCGAGAATGCAGCGTCGGGAGGATCACCCACATGGTGAAGACTCTATCCGCGTCAAAATGAATGCACTGCGGCATCTCGAAACGTTGAATACGAAGCTGTCATGCCGTTTTATTGTCATCGATGACGGCTGTCCCGATGCTTCGGGTGATCTGGCCCGGAGCATTCTCAGCAAGGATTTTTCCGAATCCGTAGAGAGTGGAAAAGCGCGCGTATACTCTCTCTCTGAAGTCATCGATGCGAGCGACCCCGACCTTCCACCTGGGGTGACACACAAAAATGGCGCCAATCGCAGTGTCAAGGGCGGCGCGGTATTGTTCGGCATGCGCAAGGCGCTGAGCGATACGACGGTGACAGGTCAGCACATCATCATCGACAACGACGCTGATCTTTCGATTCATCCCGGGCAGATCGGCCTGCTCATCGAGCCGATTCTGCTGGGGAGGGCGGAAGCGGTTGCGGGGTCGCGCCGGGAGACAGACTCGGCAGCGCTTATCGGGGGTTCCCGAAATGCGCGCGGAGTTCTTTTCATCCAGATCTGGCAACACCTGCTGCCGCAACTCAGCGGGCAGATTTCCGATACCAATCGCGCCTTCAAGGCCTTCACTGCTTCGGGGCTGCAACAGATTATCGATCGCATAGCCGTCTACACCTTTCCGTATCAAATTGAATTGCTGCAGGCCTGTATCAGTGAGGGTGTGCAGCTGGAGAAACGCGGCATAGCCTACGTCGACAGCGAGGCAGCATCAACTCAGCAGGGCGATGCGATCACCGAGACATACCTTCACCAGATTCATCAAATCGCGGAGATTGCGCGTCGCTACGAGACCATTGATCCATCGGACGCGTTGCTGCTTTTCCTGGAATCGATTGGAGAAGAGGAGTGGCAGCAGATCGAAGATGCTCCTCCGGAGAGGATTGAGGGGTTGCTCGATTCAGCATAGGATGTGTCGAGGCACGAGGCGCATCAAGTATCTACGCCA
>JADWMH010000233.1 GCA_015767355.1 Gammaproteobacteria bacterium | reverse complement strand
AGGTTCCAGGTTAGAGAGGCTCTCTATGAATCGCCGGAATTGATTGATGCTTATGTTGCAGAAAACCCGGATGAATTTGACACTCAGAAGCTTGACATCATCAAGCAGTGGAAAAATTTTATTTATAATGACTTCCATATTGAGAGGTATTTGAAAAATTATGCAATATATATCGGTGCGAATGGCAAGGTCTATGCAGTGCTGGCTCTGCATCAAGACTTTGATGAGATGTTTCCACGAAACTATTTGCCAATGTACGTAAAGGCGGTGCTGCTCCCGTTCAAGGGTCATGTGATTTACGATGGTTTCCTGCAGTCTTATAACATCCATTATGGCGGAGGCATAAAACGGTCGCTGAAAGAGACCTATATGAGAGCCAAACAAAATGAAAAAATCATACATACTCTGGAAGAAGATCAAATAACTGACCATAAAACAGTTAAGTCGGAAGTACGAGCAAAGGATTGGTCAAAAGAGCTGGAGCAATTAAGGAAAATTGCAAAGAAGTTGAAAGGAGGAGCAGGGCAGTCTGTTATCAATAGCCCTGTCTTTAGCCTGGTGAAGGCGAGTATAGAGCTTGCAAATCAAACTGCGGCCGATTCATCAGATGTTAGCGCGCTGATAAAAGAGCTTCGAAAAGTTGAAAGAGCAACAAATGAAATTGAAACCATATTGCATCGTATTGAGTGAAACAAACCTCCTCATTCCTGGCGGGCGAGGTGGGAGAATCTTCCCAGCATATTTTCCACGGCAAAGGCTGGGAGCTGTAGATGTTTGATAAGCTGAAAATGGAAGTTTCCCTGGGGTTGCTGCGCAATCTCGATCTCTACTTTGCCAGGCAGATGTTCAGGCTCGACAACAACAATGAGCACATCATGCTGCCGGCGGCGCTGGCCAGCCATGCCATCAGTGATGGCGATGTCTGTCTCGATCTCGCGGCCGTGGCTGGAACTCAGTTAAAAGATTTGAAACTCTCCACAGAGTATCGGCTCGAAATTCCGTCACTGGACGAACTCAGGGAGGCTCTTCGCAGTAGCCGGGTGGTGGGCTCGCCCGGCGATACTGCGCCGCTGATCCTGGATAAGCACGACCACCTCTACCTGGGACGTTACTGGTGGTTTGAAAAACAGGTTGCAGATGCGCTGCTGGCGCGTGCTCTTCCGCTTCAGCCGGGTGAAGTCGACGACGAACTCCTGGCTCAGGGACTGCAGCGGATGTTTAGCAATGACCATGGCGAGACCGACTGGCAGAGAGTCGCGGCGGCGGTGGCTGTGCTGCGCCGCTTCAGCGTGATTTCAGGCGGCCCGGGTACAGGCAAGACCTATACCGTCACCACGATTCTGGCGCTGCTGCTGGAGCAGTCACAAGATTCAAAATTGCGCATTGCGCTTGCGGCACCCACCGGCAAGGCGGCTGCGCGTTTGAGTGAATCGATTCGCAATACCAAACCTGGCATTGCATGCAGCGACACAATCAAGGAGTTGATACCGGAGGAGGCATCAACCATCCATCGCCTGCTGGGAATACGCCCCGGTCAGGAGCAGCCCCGCTTCAACAAGGAGCATCCGCTGCATGTCGATCTGCTGGTAGTGGATGAAGCCTCGATGATCGATCTGCCACTGATGGCGCGCCTGCTGGCGGCGCTTCCAGAACACGCAAAATTGATCCTGCTGGGTGACAAGGACCAGCTGGCTTCGGTCGAGGCGGGCAGTATTTTTGCCGATATCTGCGGCGAGGATTCCGAGGCCCACTATACCCATGAGTTTCATGTGCAACTGCAGCGTGTCAGCGGAGAGCACATCGACAACCAGGAGCCACGCAACGCCTTTGCAGAGAGCATTGCACTGCTGCACAAGAGCTACCGATTTTCGGGAGAGGAGGGCATCGGACAGCTTGCTGCAGCAGTCAACCGGGGTGACAGCCAAAGCGTATTGCAACTGTTCGGGCAGGGGCTGGAGGATATTTCGCTCTTCAGCCCACGCGAAGAGCATATTGCATCTGAACTGAAAAACAGGGTGTTGCAGGCTTATGCGGAGTGCTTCAAAGCCGGAGGTCACCTTGAGGCGCTGCGCAGATTCAATGCCTTTCGCATCCTCTGCGCCGTGAGAAAAGGGCCAGCCGGAGTGGAGCAGGTCAATCGAACTATTGAGCAGCTGCTGCGCAATAGAGGTTTGATCCGGGGTGACACGCAGCACTATAAAGGACGGCTGGTGATGGTGACGCGCAACGACTACAGTGTCGGGCTGTTCAATGGTGATGTGGGCATCCTGTGGCCGGATCCGGATGCAGATAACAGGCTGGCCGCCTGGTTCGCGCTGCCGGATGATTCCATGAAGCGGGTGCTGCCTGGCCGCCTGCCTCCGCACGAGACAGCCTATGCCATGACGGTGCATAAGTCACAGGGTTCCGAGTTTGAGCGGGTGCTGGTGATGCTGCCGTTTGAAGAGGTCGGTGTGGTCTCCCGTGAACTTCTCTATACCGGAATCACCCGCGCAAAGCACAAGGTAGAGCTATGGGGAAGTGAAGCAATATTATGTAAGGCTGTGGAACACAGAATGACACGCGTCAGCGGCTTGAGTGGACTGCTTCATGGAGCCCGGCAGAGATGATACGGCAGGTTGTTCCGGAAGGCGGAGAAGATCCGCGCACTAGGTGAACATTTCACACGAACGCTCTTTATCACCCAATGCCAAAAGCAAAAAAACAAAAAAAGGGCTCGGTGACGAATGAAGATTATTTATCACCGACCCCTATGTCTACCTATGTCTTTTATCTCCACATCTGTGTCACAACAGTCGCATACCATGCACTACCCGCACCGATTCAATCCCGTCAGGAACCATCCGGTAGAGTATTAAATAGCGTACTATCGGAAGATGTCGGAAGTCATTAGCAATGTCTGGTCGCGCCTGTCCCAGTTCAGGATTTTCCGCAGGCATTTGGCCTTTTTCTTCAATTGTATCGAGTAAGGTATCGGCGGCAGAGGGGTTGTCCCGGGCAATGTAGAGCCAGATATCTATCAGGTCCTCTCCGGTTTGGGCTGCTTTCTGAAAAATAGCCATATCCAGGGTTTATTGATCACTCTCTGTCAGGCGTTTGCGAGCAGCCAGCTTGATTTCTTACATAGAGTTGTATTGACTGTCGCCACTCTCAAGGCCTGTACGCCAAAGCCCACGCAGTTCTTTGATTTCCAGATCCTGGAAAGCGCGTTTCCGACGCAAGT
>JADWMH010000070.1 GCA_015767355.1 Gammaproteobacteria bacterium | reverse complement strand
AAGTGAAGTGCAACTCTCTCGTTCCCAGCGTCCCCGGTGGGAACGAGGAAATCATTGACGCGTCAAACGCCTGAAGAGCCAGTTTCTCGGCTCCGTCTTGCCCTGCAGGACATACTCCAGTGCAACCGGATGCTGCAGCGTCCAGGACATTTTTGACTGTACCGAATAGCGGCCACACCATAGAATTTTATCTCCGGCAGAGACTTTTTGATCTTTCCTCGGCAGCAGGACTAGCGAGTCCCGATGATTCATCAGCAGAGGTATGACCGGAAGACGGCGTTTGCGCTCACGCGGATTACGCTCCAGATCTCCGATGGTGACGACTTTCCCCAATGTTGTCAGGGCCAAGTAGACTGCTTCAGCATGGATTTCATCGACAGTCATCTCCCACACGTCTGGAACCTCCTCACTGGAGATTGCTATCAGGCGGCTGACCAATTCACAGGCCCAGTCATCCTCCTCTCCCTTAGCCAGCGACATGAACTCCTGCAGCATGGGAGTTGCCAGCAACAGGCGAATTTTATTGGCGATAATCTGGCTCGGATGCATCACCATATTGGCATGCACAGCCTTGACAATGGTCTTGTTGGTGCGCTGGTTCTGCCTCAGAATGACAAATAGATCAGGGTTCAGTTCACGCGCCGTCATGATAATGGAGAGGTTATCCACATCCTTGTCCGTGCCGGCGACAATGCCTACTGCATTCTCGATATTCGCTTCCATCAAAGTCGCGGCTTCTGTCCCCTTGCCGATCACGACTCCAGCCGGTGGAGTACCCGTTTTATTCGGTGTCGCCTCGATGACAACCACATCCATCCCCTCCTTGGTCAAACGCTGGTAGACAGCCTTGCCGAAACGTCCGAAACCGCAAAGCACCCATTTACCCTGCTGAGGAGGATAGATGGGCTCGGCCAGCGGATCATGTGCATTTCCACCCAACCATTCACCCAACAAATGCAGGCCGGGAGATTGCAATGCTATCGAGAGGTGCATTGCAAAGGTCTCGAAGGGGTCGACGATGTAGTCCGTGCCAAATGACTCCATGTTTTTTTCTACTTCGGCAGAGTCCGCTCTACTAACCACTGTGAGCTCCGGCCTCAGCAGTTTACTGGTTATCGCTATTTTCAGATTCACTGCATTGCTGTTGGTGAGAGCAACCACGGCAGCGCACCGGGGATGCGTCAGACCCGCTCGTGTCAGGTTGTCAGGATTCTTTGCATCACCGCAAAACCCGGGGACATCTTCACGCAGGTTCTGTAATTTCATCACATTGATGCGTTGTTTATCACTGTCAAGAACCACTACATGCTGCTGGCGGTCTGTCAACGCCATCACCAGTTCACGGCCGATGCTGCCATAACCTGTTATCAGAATAAAAGGGTCCGTCAATTTCCTGATGCGACGCTCAAAACGGCCAACGGTCAGGGCATTCTGAAACGCATCTCCTTGAATCAGTGCGAGCAGGGTTCCGATTGCATAGATCCACGAGATCACTGTCGCATAGATTGTAAAGATCACCCACATGCGCTGGGCATCGGTAAAGGGGTACGGAATCTCACCAAAACCAATGGTGGTAGACATAAAACTGACAAAATAGAAGGCATGGAAGAAACCCATATGCCACGGCTGCCCGGCATCATCCTGCCCGGGTATCAATACCAGTCCCAGCATCGAAATCGAGTAGGCAAGCAGCAGCGTCAGCAGCGGCTGACGCATCCTGCGAAAGACGACATAAACGATGTTTTCCATAACTTAACGACGCAGCATAACCGTTTCTATCAGCAGCAATATCACCGACACCACATTTGCCAGTACTGCACCGGCCGATAATGAGACAATACTGGCCATCACAGCAGGCGTAAGCCCACTGCCAGTTACATAGCTAGCGACAAACCAGATAATGGCTGCAACAAACAGCTGCAGCAGTGCCACCAGGCTTGTCGACAGCAGGATTGCCCCGACCTGGGTACGATCACCGAATTTCAGGATTGTCGCAATCAGATTCACGACGATAACGGCAAAGAGTTCATACACCGGGTGATGCGCCGGATCTTCCAACGTTCCAAACACAAAGCCGAAGTTGAGCGTTAATGCCAGGACAATAAAAAAATTAAAGATAACCTTTTCTGAATTCATGGTGACACCTGTGGTGTTGTTATTTCAGTATAGTGTAGACGCTGTATGAAAAATTCCAAATGTTTTTAACCACGGAGCATACGGAAAACAAAGAAGAGTGGAAACATAATTTTAACCACGAAAATCACGAAAAGCACGAAAACAGACAAGACAACTGTTTGAGTTTTTCGTGTGGTTCGTGACTTTCGTGGTTCATTATCTTTTCTCTGCAGAATCTATTTCTCCAGCATCCCCTTCAGCACCATGTCGGTCAATGAGACGATGCCACAGATTTCGCCATGCTCGATCACCGGGGCGCGGCTCAACCCAAAGTGATCAAACAGGCGCGCACAGTAACGGATATCCATATCCGGAGAGGTTGTCAGCGCCGGCTTGGTCATGATCTCGTAGATGTTGACCCGGTCAGGCGCACGGTCAACGGCAAGTACACTGCGCGCAATGCCGGTGAGAGTCACGATACCGAAGACGTCATCATCATGACGTTTATTGATAATCAGCGTCTTGGTCTCCACATGCTTCATGGTTTCGAGCGCTTCGGCAACTGTCGCCATGCCGTCGACCATATCAAAACTTTTCTTCATGACATCACGCACGCGCACAATTTTATCATTCATATCTCTTCCTCCACTTTGCTGCTGAGTTGTCTGATCTGATGACTGACACCGACGGCGTCTTCTACATCGATCTGAAAAGCAATGCCGGTTCCGGGTTGTTCCTCGAAACGGCATTTTGTTGCAATGGTCTCGAGGATGGAGCGGCTGACATGCTCCTCCACCAGCAGCATGACGAGGTCACGCCGGGTCTCCAGAGTGAGTCCAAAGAAGGTTTTTTTCTTCTCAGCTCCCTCGCCGCGCGCCTGGTTGAGAACCGTGGCACCGGTGGCGCCTGCCTCGCGCGCCGCCTCCAGCACTGTCTCCGTGTGAGAATCCTCCACGAGAACCAAAATCAGTTTGAAATGCATAGTTACTCCTCGATATTGTTTTCGGTTTTTTGTTGTTGACGACGCGCATACCAGTGTCCGAGCTGCGCATACCCCATCACCGACATGATTGGAAAAAGACTGGCAAAAGCAATCAGGCCAAAACCATCCAGCATCGGATTTCGTCCGGGTACAGTTGCAGAGAGCCCGAGACCAAGCGCCGCAACCAGCGGTACAGTAACTGTTGAAGTGGTCACTCCCCCCGAGTCATAGGCAAGGGCGATAATTGAACGCGGCGCAAACAGCGTCTGCATCATCACCACGACATAACCGGTAATAATGTAGTAGTGCAGCGGCGTTCCGCTAATGATGCGAAAGGCGCCCAGCGAGATACCCAGAGCAACGCCGATAGCCACCGCGATGCGCAATCCCCAGGGGTTGATATTGCCGCCCGAAACATCATTTGCCTTGATCGCCACGGCAATCAGCGAAGGTTCTGCAATGGTGGTCGAAAATCCGATAGCGAAAGCAAACAGGTAGACCCAGTAGTAGGAGGCCCACCGGGTTGCAATATTCTCTTTATAGAGTTCGACATCGATGCCAAGGAAGTGAGGATCCGTGAGCTGCTGCGCCATCAGCTTACCCACCGGAAACAGCGCCTGTTCCAACCCCATCAGGAAAAACGCCAGCCCCAGGATGACAAACAGAAAACCGCTCAGGATGCGGCGCAGATGCGGGAGCTGACGGCGTATAACCAAAAACTGGAAGCCAAACAGAATCGCGGCAATTGGCAGCACATCGGTGACTGTGTCGAAAAAAATCTCTGCAAATTCGAGCAGCCACTCAGTCACAACAGGATTCCGTAGGCCATGACAAAGATCATCGGCGTCAGGGATGCAAAAGCAATCAGGCCAAAACCGTCGACCATCGGATTGCGCCCCGCGATGCTACTGGCAAGACCGACACCCAGCGCCGTCACCAGCGGCACTGTAATGGTGGAGGTCGTGACGCCACCGGAATCATAGGCGATGCCAATAATCTCTTCCGGCGCAAACATGGTCATGATCACCACACCGATGTAACCACCCAGGATCAGATACTGAATTGGCCAGCCCTTGATGATGCGGTATACACCGAGCATGATGGCAAAACCGACGGAGACGGCAACAGTCATTCTCAGGCCATCCGCATAACTCTCCATAGCTGCATCGGTCGATGCAATCATGCCGCCATTGGCTGCCACCTCTGCAGCCTCATCGGCAACGGCAATCAGTGCAGGCTCTGCCACGGTAGTGCCGAATCCCAGGGAAAAAGCAAACAGCAGCAGCCATGGCAGGCTCCCCTTGCGGGCAAAATCATATGCCATAGCTTCGCCGATCGGGAACAAACCTGTGCGCAGACCGTGGACGAACAATGTCAGACCCAGCACCACCATCAGCAGGCCGCCGAGCATTTTCAGTAAACCGGGGAAGGGCTGCTGCAGCACCAGCAGTTGAAAAAAGGCAATCACCACAACGATCGGGAGCAGATCCCGGGTACTCTCGTAGAACGCCTTGATGAGTGCCTTCAATGTTGAGTCGATATCGTCAGTGGAACTGTTTCCAGCATACCAGAGAGTAGCGAGAGCAGCATCAAAATCATTACTGGTTTTACGAAATACATCAATGTTTCAGATGCTCGATGATGTGACACCAGATTGCCACGCTGCGCTCGCAATGACAGGGCCTTCCTCGTTTCTCTTGCTGCCAACTGACAACTGACGACTGCAAACTTTCTTTTTTGGGCATGTTTCTGCAATTTAATGAAAAATAGCATGAAAAACTGGACTTCTGCGCGCAAATTAGACACACTTCCTCTATCTTTGCGTTATCTCATTAATTTCGGCGGATACGACTGCGATGTCTCGGATTCTTGTTCTCAACGGTCCAAATCTCAATCTTCTAGGTCGGAGAGAACCAGGGATATATGGCAGTGAAACACTGGACGATATCGGGGAACGTCTGCGAAAGCAGGCGCAACAGGCGGGGAAAAGCCTCGAACTCTCGCAATATAATGCTGAACATCGGCTCATCGAACGCATTCATGCAGCCATGGATGATGACACCACCTTTATCATCATCAACCCTGCGGCCTTTACCCATACCAGCGTCGCTTTGCGTGACGCCCTGCTCGCTGTAGAGATCCCCTTTATCGAGGTGCATCTCTCCAATATCTACCAGCGGGAAGCGTTTCGTCACCACTCCTATTTATCTGATATTGCCGTTGGCGTTATCGCCGGTCTTGGCAGCCAGGGCTATGATCTTGCCCTGACTGCCGCTCTGACTCAACTGTGACTCATCTTTAGAGGGACAATCTGTGGATATTCGAAAAATCAAAAAACTGATCGAACTCGTCGAGGCCTCCGATGTGGCTGAAATCGAAATCAATGAAGGTGAAGACTCTATTCGCATCAGCCGTATCGGATCAGCCCCGCCTCCTATCATGGCAATGCCGCAAATCATGCAGACAGCACTGCCTCCTGCCGGCGCTGCAGCAACTGTGCCGGCTGCAGCCGCAGAACCCCATGCTGCTCCGGTGGCAGAGGAAGAACCCGCGCACACCGGCCACACGGTCAACTCGCCAATGGTGGGCACCTTCTATCGTTCGGCATCACCTGAATCCTCTGCATTTGTAGAGGTCGGGAAGTCCGTGACAGAAGGTGACACCCTGTGCATCATCGAGGCGATGAAAATTCTCAACCAGATCGAGTCAGACACCTCTGGCACCGTGAAAAAGATTCTCGTAGAAAACGGCCAGCCTGTCGAATACAACCAACCTCTGTTTGTCATCGAATAACCGGGGAACCGCATGTTAAGCAAAGTACTTATTGCAAACCGTGGCGAGATTGCTCTGCGCATCCTGCGCGCCTGTCGTGAAATGGGTATTCACACCGTTGCAGTCCACTCTGAAGCAGATCGCACTCTTAAACATGTACTGCTGGCGGACGAATCTGTCTGCATCGGCCCGGCCGCCTCTACAGCCAGTTACCTGCAAATCCCGAACATCATCAGTGCAGCCGAAGTCACAGATGCGGTGGCGATTCACCCCGGTTATGGCTTTTTGTCTGAAAATGCAGATTTTGCCGAACGCGTGGAAGACTCCGGATTTATCTTCATCGGCCCAAAGCCGGAAACCATCCGCATGATGGGTGACAAGATCACCGCCATCGAGGCGATGAAAGAGGCAGGCGTTCCCTGTGTTCCCGGATCCGACGGGCCGATCGACGAAAATGACGAAAAGGGCACCCTGAAGATGGCCAAGGAGATCGGCTATCCGGTCATCATCAAGGCATCTGGAGGAGGAGGCGGCCGCGGTATGCGCGTGGTGCACTCCGAAGGCTCGCTGCTGAATTCGGTTGCACTGACCAAAAGCGAAGCCAGAACTGCCTTCAACAACGATATTGTCTACATGGAAAAATACCTGGAAAACCCGCGTCATGTGGAGTTCCAGGTGCTCTCCGATACCCATGGAAACGCCATCCACCTGGGTGAACGCGACTGCTCCATGCAGCGGCGTCACCAGAAAGTTGTGGAAGAGGCCCCGGCTCCCGGCATCAACAGCAAGATGCGCAGCAAGATTGGCGAACGCTGTGCCGAGGCCTGCCGCACCATTGGCTACCGTGGCGCTGGAACCTTTGAGTTTCTGTATGAAAACGACGAATTCTACTTCATCGAGATGAACACCCGTGTACAGGTGGAACACCCTGTGACCGAGATGGTGACTGGCGTCGATATCGTCAAGGAGCAGCTGCACATTGCTGCGGGGGAGAAGCTCTCCTACAAGCAGAATCAGATCAAGCTCAGGGGACACGCCATGGAGTGCCGCATCAATGCGGAGGACCCCGATACCTTTATGCCCAGCCCCGGACAGATCACCAACCTGCATTTTCCGGGCGGCCCCGGCATTCGCGTCGAGACCCACATCTATAATGGCTACACCGTGCCGCCCTACTATGACTCCATGATCGGCAAGCTGATTGCCTACGGTGAAGACCGCGAATCCGCCATCGCGCGTATGCGCATTGCACTCTCAGAGATGGTCATCGACGGCATAAAAAGTAATATCCCTCTGCAGGCCGACATCATGAAAGACTCCTCATTTCAGAAAGGCGGGGTCAATATTCACTACCTCGAAAAGAAACTCGGTCTCTAAAATCAGGAATTATCCACAGATGCACACAGATATTACTGCTTCTCTTTAGAGCCTCTTGCAAAATTCGTCATTCCGGCATGTTTATAGCCGGAATCCATTTTCTCGATCTGTAAGTGGTTGATTTATCTGGCCCCCAAGCTCCAGCTTGGGAACCAGCATCGAGAAGCTCCAGCTTCCAGAATCGTGCACCCAAGCATGAGCTTGTGCGCCAGCGAAACTCTCTTTTTCTTTTACTGCCAACTGCAGACTGACGACTGCCAACTTTTTTTAAATGCCCTGGATCCAGATACATATCACTGCAGGCAAACATGACGCCCCCTTTCTCGAAACACTGCTGGAGGGGCTTGGCGCACTTTCCGTAACCCTCACGGATGCCGGAGACGAACCTCAACTGGAGCCGGCTCCTGGTGAAGAGAAGTTGTGGAGTGAGACCATCATCACCGGCCTGTTTGATGCGGCAATCGATCAAAACGGGCTCAAGCGAGCTGTTCAGAAGGCGGCAGGCTCACAAAATATTCAGATGGAAATCGAGATGGAACTCCTGCAGGACCAACCCTGGGAGCGCGCCTGGATGGAAAACTTTCGCCCGATGCGTTTTGGCCAAAGACTTTGGGTCGTTCCTGGAGACCAGCAACTGCCAGCCGATGCTCAGGATGCTGTCACCATGATGCTTGATCCCGGCCTCGCCTTCGGCACCGGCACCCATCCGACGACCTCACTCTGCCTGCAGTGGCTGGATGGCATTGATTTGCACGCTAAATCAGTGATCGATTACGGCTGCGGTTCCGGCATTTTGGGAATTGCCGCACTGCTGCTGGGTGCAAAATCAGTGACGGGCATCGATCACGATCCCCAGGCGCTGATCGCCAGTCGGCAGAATGCCAATGAGAACGGGGTCATCCAGCACCTGACACTGCTGCCTGCAGGGGAACCAATCAACAAGCAGTGCGACATCCTGCTCGCCAACATCCTCGCCAGTGTGCTGGTTGAACTGGCACCGCAGCTTGCCGGGATGGTGAAACCTGAAGGCAGGATTGCCCTCTCCGGAATCCTGCATGACCAGGCCGAAATGGTTCAACAGGCCTACCGGGGAAATTTCAAGCTTGATCCACCGCAGCAGCTGGATGACTGGATCCTCATCACCGGCACACGAAAATAAAAGTTGGCAGTATGCAGTATGCAGCAATATGACTTAGACTTTCGCTAACCACCAACTTAACACGAGGAATCAGGAAGATGCCCTTCGAAGACTTGGACGTCTGGAAACGCTCAGCAAGACTGAGCGCAGAAATATACAAAGAACTAGCAGATCAAAGAGATTTTGGATTCAAAGATCAAATCACCAGATCGGGACTATCGATTCCTTCAAACATCGCCGAAGGTATCGATCGTTTCTCAGCAAAAGAAAAGACCTGCTTTCTTCATATCGCCAAAGGCTCATGCGCGGAACTACGCACCCAAACCTACATCGGCATGGACGTCGGCTATATTCCCAGTAATATTGGAATACGATGGATAAGCGAAACCAAAGAGATCAGCGCCATGCTAGTAGGACTGATCCGCTCTCTCCACCCCGACAATTCCTGACTTATGAACCCCTGCAAACTGCCAACTGACGACTGCCAACTTTCTTATATCTCTGCGTAGAGATCATGCTCGGTTGCCGTGGTGATCTTCACTTCGACGAAGTCACCGGGTTCGAGGTCCCAGCTGCCATTGATCAGGACATTCCCATCGATCTCCGGCGCATCTGCTTCACTGCGCGCAACCACATGGTCAGCGTGCACTTCATCCACCAGCACAATCAGTTTTGATCCGATTTTTCGCTGCAGTTTTTGTGCACTGATCTGCGCCTGCAGTTGCATGAAGCGTTCCAGGCGTTGTTGCTTGAGCTCCTCCGGAACCTGCTCATCTAAAGCATTGGCAGCAGCCCCTTCTACCGGTGAGTATGCGAAGCAGCCGACGCGATCGAGCTGCGCCTGCTGAAGAAAATCGAGAAGCTGTTCGAAATCATCATCGGTCTCGCCCGGAAAGCCGACGATGAAGGTGCTGCGCAATGTCAGCTGCGGACAGCTTTGCCGCCATCTGTGAATACGCTCAAGCACTTTTTCTGTCGCCGCCGGGCGTTTCATGCGCTTCAACACAGCTTCACTGCCATGCTGCAGCGGCATATCCAGGTAGGGGAGAATGTGACCTTCGGCCATCAGGGGAATCAGATCATCGACATGCGGATAGGGATAGACATAGTGCAACCGAATCCAGGCCTGCAGCTTTCCCAGCTCATTGGCCAGATCACGAATGCGGCTCGCTATCGGCCGCCCTTTCCAGAAATCCGGACGATATTTGATATCGATG
>JADWMH010000007.1 GCA_015767355.1 Gammaproteobacteria bacterium | reverse complement strand
GAAAATCCCGCAATGGGGGTTAGCTGGGTTGGTGATGGCTTGCAAGGCTATTGGCATCAATGGCATGATTCCAACTATCAGGCTCGGTGACTAAAGCAATGCATGCGTAAGAAGCCTGTGCTCTACAAGGCTAGTCTATATCGATAGCGGTTTATGGCCTGTGAAAAACTACTTGGAAAAAAATATGAACAGATTTGCCCACCTATTAGCCATGTCGATGATGACTCTGGCTCTCGTCTCTTGTGGTAATGACACAGAGAATAAAAGTCCAGTTCCTCAAGTGAGCAAGGATGAGAATACCGGTGTATCACCCATCAATAATGTGATCGATTGTGCTCAGTATCCCAGTGCTGATGCGCAGCGATATGCTGATGAATACTCGCCGGAATGCCAGCAATGGGCGCAATCCAGAGGATATCGTGACGGTGTTGTCTTACCAATGGATACAGCGGCCAAGGAGGTCAAGCTGGCTTCTGATCCACTGACCTGTCCTGAGGTCAAGTCAGGTAATGCCGGGTACTACTGTATCGGCTTGGACAAGGTTTCGAAGTGATTGAGGGGTGAACTTGGAAGCGTGGACTCATTTGATATCGTGATCGATATCAGGAGGCCCTGTGGCGGTCTCTTGCCTGATCCGCATAGCCATACTGCGCGCAATGCCCAGGCGGGTGTCAGTCTTAATCGCTTTTTGGAGTGTGGGCCAGAAGCTTGGCCCCGTTGCTCGACCCGGAACAGGTCGGACTGGATTGGCTGTAGATAAAAAGCCAATAGAATCAATAGCTTAATCTGGCGGAGAAGGAGGGATTCGAACCCTCGATACGTTGCCGTATACACACTTTCCAGGCGTGCTCCTTCAGCCACTCGGACACTTCTCCACAAGGGCGGGATTGTATAGAAAGTGCGTGTTTAACGCAATTGAATTTTGTGCAGAAAATTAGCAGCATAATCCTCGAAATTCGATATAATAGCGAACTTAATGGTGACACGCATGGGTCCCCTCGCAACGATAGATTGTGAACCCGGTCAGGCCCGGAAGGGAGCAGCCGCAGCAGTTGATTCGTGTGCCGGGGTGTGGCTTGTGCGGGTCACCTCCATATTTCAGGTTGATTACGCGGTGTTTCCCGGACCTGCGCTTTCCGATTCCCTGTTTCAAATACGTTTATTGATATGTCTTACGAGGTGCTGGCGCGAAAGTGGCGGCCTCACAGCTTTGATGAGCTGGTGGGGCAGCAGCATGTTGTGCAGGCGCTGTCCAATGCGCTGGACAATGATCGTCTGCATCATGCCTATCTCTTTACCGGGACCCGCGGTGTCGGTAAAACCACGCTGGCGCGGATTTTTGCTAAAGCCCTGAACTGCGAAGAGGGCATCTCCTCGAAGCCCTGCGGTGAGTGCAGTTCATGTCAGGAGATCGATCAGGGACGGTTTATTGATCTGCTGGAAGTTGATGCGGCTTCGCGCACCAAGGTCGAACAGACTCGCGAGTTGCTCGAAAATGTCCCCTATGCCCCTGTGCGGGGACGTTACAAGGTGTACCTGATCGACGAGGTGCACATGTTTTCTGCAGGAAGTTTCAATGCGCTGCTGAAGACACTCGAGGAGCCGCCTCCACACGTTAAATTCCTGCTGGCCACGACAGATCCTCAAAGATTGCCCATGACAGTTCTGTCGCGCTGTCTGCAGTTTGGCTTGAAGCGTTTGACGCATGATCAGATTGCCGGTCAGTTACAGCATATCCTGATTTCCGAAAAGGTCGAGTTTGATCCACAGGCGCTTGCGCTGCTGGCTTCGGGTGCTGACGGCAGTATGCGTGACGGGCTGAGCCTGATGGATCAGGCGATTGCCTTTGGCGCCGGTGAGGTGCGGGAGTCCCAGGTGCAGGTGATGTTGGGGACGGTTTCCCGTGATTATGTCTATGGATTGCTGGACGCAGTCAGTAGTGGTAACGGCGTTCTGCTGATGGAGCGCATCGCCGAGGTTGCCGAACGCGCCCCGGATTTTCGCTCGGTTCTGGATGAGATGCTGCGTATTCTGCATCGCATTGCCATTGAGCTGGCAGTACCGGGAGTAGGCAGGGAAGAGGCGGATGCATCACGCTTGACAGAGATGGTAAACTCTCTGCAGCCTGAAGAGGTGCAGCTCTATTATCAGATTGGAGTCACCGGCAAGCGGGATATCATCCATGCCCCGGATCTGCGCAGCGGCTTCGAGATGGTGCTGCTGCGCATGCTGGCTTTTCGGCCTGATGCCGGAGACAGCAGGCCGCAGCAGGCTGCTGTGAAGAAGAGGACACAGCAGCTTCCCGCTGCCGGCGCCGCTCCTGCACAGTCACCATCCAGACCCGTTGATCAGAAAATTCAACAGGCATCTCCCGATTATGCTTCAGGCAAGCAGGCAGCAGCTGTGCAGGCGCAGTCAACTCAAACATCAACTGCTTCAGCAACAGCTGCAACAGCAACAAATCAAACACCAGTCATAGGTGAATGGTCCGCGATTGTTGCACAACTTGACCTGGGAGGGGTGAGCCGTCAACTGGCGGTAAACTGCGCATTAAAAAGCATCGATGACAAGAGGGTTTGCCTGGCGCTTCAGCAGAATCACCAGGCGCTGAAGAGTGAAATGTCTGAAAGACGTTTGCAGGCAGCGCTGTGTGATCATTTCGATAATAAATCACTGCTGTTGGAAATCGAAATTGGCGAACCCGGCAGCGATACTCCGGCACAGCAGCAGGCTCAGGCGGATGAGCAGAAAGTTGTGGATGCACGCGAACAGATGGCGCAGGATCCGTTAGTCAAAGCTGCACAGCAGCAACTGGGCGCAACGCTGCTCGAAGAGACGGTCAAGCCGGTTTAGGCAAACCCTCACCCCAACTCCTTCCCTTCGAAGGGAGAGGGGGTAAATTAATCAAGAAGGTAAAAGGTAATTAGTATGATAAAAGGCGGACTCGGCAACATGATGAAGCAGGCGCAGAAGATGCAGGAAGATATGCAGAAAGCGCAGCAGCAGCTTGCCAATGAAGAGGTGACTGGTGAATCAGGCGGCGGCATGGTGAAGGTGACCATGAATGGCAAACATGAGGTTCGGCGTATAGAGATCGACGATACCCTGGTTGGCGATGATAAGGATATGCTGGAAGACCTGGTCGCAGCAGCTTTCAATGATGCCGCTCATCGTGTGGCGGAGATGGCGGAGCAGAGTATGTCCGGCCTGACTTCAGGATTGAATTTGCCGCCGGGACTCAAGCTGCCCTTCTGATGGCGCAGGGCTTGCTGAAAAACCTCATTGATGCGTTCTGCTGCTTGCCCGGTGTTGGACAAAAATCTGCGCAGCGCATGGCTTTTTATCTCCTGGAACGCGATCGTGACGGCGGCAAACACCTCGGTGAGTTGTTGCATCAGGCGATGCAAAAAATCGGCCGCTGCAGTCGCTGCCGCACCCTCACTGAGCTGCAAACCTGCTCGATCTGCAGCAGTCAGCGTCGTGACAACACGCTGTTATGCGTGGTTGAAACCCCCGGAGAGCTTGAGGCGATCGAGCAGTTAACCGACTATCGTGGTTTCTACTTTGTGCTGCATGGCCGCCTGTCGCCGCTCGATGGGCTGGGGCCCGGCGAGATCGGGATGGAAGAGTTGCAGCTGCGCCTTGCAGAAGGGGAGGTTGCCGAGGTTATTCTGGCGACAAACCCGACGGTCGAAGGTGAGGCAACGGCTCACTACATCAGTGAAATGGCTGCTCGCCACAACGTGCGTACGACTCGTATCGCACATGGGGTGCCGCTGGGTGGTGAGCTGGAGTATCTGGACGGCGGCACCCTGTCGCATGCGATATCCGGCCGCCGCGAATTCGAATAATCAGGAGTAGCTGAAATGGCAGATGATTGTCTCTTTTGCAAGATCGCAAATGGTGATTTCAATACAGACTTTGTCTACGAAAATGATGAGGTGGTGGCTTTTCGGGATCTCAACCCGCAGGCTCCGACACATGTGCTGGTGATTCCACGCCAGCATATTGCAACTCTCAACGAGATCGATGCAGAGAATTCAGTGATTATCGGCAAGATGTACATTGCCGCCAAAGAGATCGCTGCCAGTGAAGGCCTTGCTGAACGGGGTTACCGGGCGGTGATGAACTGCAATGCGGATGCCGGGCAGAGTGTGTTTCACATCCACCTGCATCTTGTCGGCGGCAAGCCGATGGGGTGGCCGCCCTGGCCTTAGTCGTTGTCCAAAAATAACGTCCCGATCCTGCTTGCCCTGTTGTCCCTCTTCAGTGTTCCAGCAAGAGTTACATAACGCTGCTATGCGCCTCTTGCTGCGCCTTGAATAGGAACAACATTGCTGCGCGATATAGGGAAGTTATTTATGGACAACTCCTTAGAACAGAATAAATGGCATAGGATGTGTTGAGTGAAACGAAGCGCATCGATCGCGAATGATGCGCTTCGCTACCGCTCAACACATCCTATGGGTTCACCTCGTTGTCAGCAACTCTTCCAGCATGCGCTGATAGATACTGCTCAACAGATCCAGATCGTCAACTGCAACGCATTCATCGACCTGGTGAATGGTTTTATTCAATGGCCCGAGTTCCAGCACCTGGGCGCCGGTGGGTGCAATAAAGCGCCCGTCGGAGGTGCCGCCGGAGGTGGAGAGTTTGCTCTCGTATCCGGCAATCTCCACAACCGCTGTTTGCGCCGCCTCGACCAGTTTCCCCGCTTCAGTCAAAAACGGTTTTCCGGAGAGTGTCCATTCGATCTCATAGTTGAGTCCGTGACCATCAAGGATCTCTGCGACCCGCTGTTCGATGCGTTGATGCGTGGTCTCTGTCGAGTAGCGAAAATTGATCAGCAGTTCGACGGATCCCGGGATGACATTGGTGGCGCCTGTGCCGCCATTGATGTTGGAGATCTGAAAGGTGGTGGACGGAAAGTGGTCGTTTCCCCGGTCCCACTCGACAGTCGTTAGCTCAAGCAGAGCCGGGGCAGCCAGGTGAATCGGGTTGCTAGCCAGATGGGGGTAGGCGACATGCCCCTGTTTGCCGTGAATCACCAGCCTGGCATTGTGTGATCCGCGCCGCCCGTTTTTGATGACATCCCCAAGGCGGGTTGTCGAGGATGGCTCGCCCACCAGGCACCACTTGATCTTCTCACCACGGGACTCGAGTGTTTCGATGACCTTGACGGTTCCCTCCGTTGCCGGCCCCTCTTCATCGCTGGTGATGAGGAAGGCGATAGAGCCGTTGTGATCAGGATGATTCGCGACAAAGGCCTCGCATGCAGTCACCATGGCGGCGAGGCTCCCTTTCATGTCTGCCGCACCGCGGCCATAGAGCAGGCCGTCGATGATCTGCGGCTCGAAAGGAGGGACACTCCATGATTCCGGATCGCCTGTAGGGACGACATCTGTATGGCCGGCAAAGGCAAACAGAGGCTCATCATTGCCGCGCCTGGCCCAGAA
Source organism: Gammaproteobacteria bacterium (assembly GCA_015767355.1). Taxonomy (GTDB): domain Bacteria; phylum Pseudomonadota; class Gammaproteobacteria; order Chromatiales; family Chromatiaceae; genus Sva-25. The sequence continues at coordinate 16,994 of JADWMH010000007.1, read as the reverse complement.
GTTGTCGACCTCGCCAAAACGCATGGTTTCGATGTTGAAGCCAATCGCCTGCAGGCGCTCGATCATGAACTGCTGGCAGCCGGCATCGTCCGGGGTGACAGAGGGACGGCTAATCAGCTCGATCGCTAGTTCAAGGGTTGAAGATATAATGGATTGCACTAGTAATCCCTGAGTGGACTACATTATTTCAAATGAGTCAGATTTCAATAATGACTCTCGCAAAGCTACCGCGTCCTGCTTTCGCCCCTCACCTACATCCGTGTAGGCGAAGGCGCAAAGCTCGCCAGGAAAACCTTTGCGGTCTTGGCGTCTTGGCGAGAGAAAATGTTTTTTTCATACCTTGTCAGTCTGAGACTTGGTCTCGCTAGGATGTAAATAACTGCTGATAGCGCTCATCCGAGAAGCCGACAGTGATGCCTGAATCCATCTCTAGCACAGGGCGCTTGATGATGGAGGGTGTCTCCAGCATCAGTTGAATAGCGCTCTGCTGATCGATGGTATCGCGTATCTGCTGCGGCGTTTTGCGCCACATCATGCCGCGTCTGTTGAGCAGTACTTCCCAGCCAACAACATCGATCCACGCGTTGAGCTTTTGCGCATCGATTCCAGACTTTTTGTAGTCGTGAAACTGGTACTCGATATCGTGATCCTGCAGCCAGCGGCGGGCTTTTTTCATCGTGTCGCAGTTGGGGATGCCATAGAGTTTTATCATGGGTGTCGCAGTCCCGGTCAGATATCTCTCAACAGTTCGTTGATGCCCACCTTGCCGCGGGTTTTCTCATCCACGGTCTTGACGATCACGGCGCAGTAGAGGCTGTAGGTTCCATCTTTCGATGGCAGATTACCCGAGACGACCACGGAGCCGGCCGGGACGCGTCCAAAATGGACTTCGCCGGTGGCGCGGTCATAAATTTTGGTGCTCTGGCCGATGAAGACGCCCATGGAGATCACGGAGCCCTCTTCAACAACAACCCCTTCAACAACCTCCGAACGTGCGCCGATGAAGCAGTTGTCTTCAATGATGGTGGGAGCAGCCTGCAATGGTTCGAGTACACCGCCAATGCCGACGCCGCCGGAGAGATGCACGTTTTTCCCAATCTGGGCGCAGGAGCCGACAGTGGCCCAGGTGTCCACCATGGTGCCGGAATCAACATAGGCGCCGATGTTGACGTAGGATGGCATCAGTACACATGAGGGTGCGATGAAGGAGCCTTTGCGTGCGGCAGCCGGGGGAACGACACGTACTCCGCCTTCACGGAAATCCCTTGAATTGTAGTCTGCATATTTGGACGGAACCTTGTCGAAATAGTTGGTGAAACCACCCTTCAGGAACTCATTGTCCTCCATGCGGAAATAGAGCAAGACCGCCTTCTTTATCCACTCGTTGACGATCCAGCCGCCATCTTTTTTCTCGGCGACGCGGATTTCACCGCGATCGAGTTGTTCGATGGCGTTCATCACGGCGTCTTTTGCCTGTGTATCTACATTGCGCGGGGTGATGTCGGCGCGGCGCTCGAAGGCGTCGACGATAATGGATTCAATGTCACTCATTGGGTTTGCTCCAAATAATTAAAATGTTTGTAACGCATCGAATATGTATTGATGCGCTTGGCCTACACGGATGTAGATCAGGGGCGTAAGCAGGACGCGGAAGCTTCGCTGTCGCTCAACACATCCTATGTTCTTGTGTGCGCTATCAGGGGAAATATCATGCGGATTCTACACAGGTTTTGATGCGTTGTGCGGCTTCGATGCAATCTTCCAGCGGCGCCACCAGCGCCATGCGGATTCTGTTGGCGCCGGGATTGCCGGCATCTGTCGTGCGTGACAGGTAGCTGCCCGGCAATACTGTCAGGTTCTGCTGCGCAAACAGCTTGCGTGCAAAGCTGGTGTCGTTGTATGCAGGCGGTGTTTTTGCCCACAGATAAAAACCGGCATCTGGTCGTGCAACATCCAGTACGCCATCGAGAATCGATAACACGGCATCAAATTTTTCCGTATAGAGACGCCGGTTCTCGGTAACGTGCTGCTCGTCACTCCATGCCCTGATGCTGGCCGCCTGGTGATGCAGCGGCATGGCGCAGCCATGGTAAGTGCGGTAACGGTAAAATGTCTTGATGACGGCGCTGTCACCGGCGATGAAGCCGGATCGCAGTCCCGGCGCATTGGAGCGCTTGGAGAGACTGTGAAAGACCACGCAGTTTTTATAGGAACTCTCGCCCATCTGCGCAGCGGCCTGGAGCAGTCCTGCCGGGGGATGGGTTTCATCGAAATAGATCTCTGAATAGCACTCATCCGATGCAATGATGAAGTCATGCTCATGGGAGAGTCTGATCAGCTGTTGCAGGGTGGCAATGTCGATAACTGCTCCGCTGGGATTGCCCGGAGAGCAGAGGTAGAGAATACTGCATTGCCGCCACGTTTCTGCATCCACAGCATCAAAATCTGGAACCAGAGCATGACTCTCCTCGCAGTTCAGGTAACGTGGCTCTGCGCCGGCAAGCAGCGCCGCCCCCTCATAGATCTGGTAGAAGGGATTTGGCATCAGCACCAGTGAACTTTCACCCGCATTGACCATTGCCTGGGCAAAAGCAAACAGTCCCTCCCTGGTGCCGTTAAGCGGCAGAATATGTGCTTCAGGATCGAGTGAGCCGGCATCCAGCTGGAAACGATTGCACAGCCAGCCAGCGATGGTCTGGCGCAGCTGCAGCAGGCCGCGAGTTGCCGGGTAGGCCGATAACTGGTGCAGATGGGTCATCACCTCTTCGGTGATAAAAGCAGGTGTCGGGTGTTTTGGCTCGCCGATCGAGAGGGCAATATGCGACAATGCAGCAGGCGGTTTGGCGCCAGTCTTCAGTGCGGCCAGCTTTTCAAAAGGATAGGGATGGAGGCCGCCAATACCAGGATTCATTTTGATATCTGCTTGATAAAAAGAAGCGTATTTTAACAGACCTGTAAATCATGCGTACACCAATCAATCATTGGCTCCCCACCATGGCGTTGTTCTTCAGCGCAACATTCTGGGGGGTGGTGTGGTATCCACTGCGTTTGCTGGAGCAGCGTGGTCTGGATGGCGTATGGCTGACAGTCGTGGTCTATGCAGCGGCTTTTGTCATTGCCGCCCCTTTTGTGCGTGGTTTTGCCGGGATCAGGCGGCACTGGCCGGAATATCTCCTGTTGATGCTGGCTGCCGGCTGGGCCAACCTCGCCTTCGTCCTGGCAATGCTCGAAGGGTCGGTGATGCGCGTGCTGCTGCTGTTTTATCTCTCACCTGTGTGGGCGCTGCTGCTGGCGCACTGGCTGCTGCATGAAGCTATCACTGCGAAGATTGCTGTGTTGATGCTGGTTGCAATGTGCGGGGCGCTGTTGATGTTGTGGAATCCGCAATTGAGCCACCCCTGGCCTCAAAGCAGGGCTGACTGGCTGGCGTTGTCCGCAGGAGTCGCCTTTGCGCTTGGCAATGTCATGATCAGGCGCTTGTATGATCAACCGCTGTTATTGAAAACCGCTGCAGCCTGGGTTGGCTGCCTGCTGATTGCAGGCATTGCGCTGTTGGTGCAGCAACAGCAGTTGCCGGATATTTCATTGGAAATTCTGGCTGCCGCCATCGTGCTTGGCATCGCGGGATTCATGTTGTCGACTGTTGCACTGCAATATGGCGTGACACACATGACTGTGCAACGCTCGGCAGTGATATTGCTGTTTGAACTGGTTGCTGGCGCAGTCTCGTCGATGTGGCTGGCGGGCGAGCTGCTTGAATTTCGGGATTATGCCGGCGGCTTCATGATCATCATGGCTGCTTATTTTGTCTCTGTGTGGAGTAGTGAAGAAGGGCCCGGTTGATATTCTCAATGTGAGATATGGTGCAATGCCCGTTGGTTATTGTGTCTCAACTAACTATTCTCAAATTCAAAACCAAAACCACGAAAAACACGAAAACCACGAAAAAATGTAATTTTCGTGCCTTTCGTGGTAAAAAAAATTTGAAACCTTAAGAGCAGAAATATGAACAATAATATAAGCAGCCTGCATCACGTCAGCCTGATTGTTTCCGATACAGACAGATCCCTCGAATTCTATTGCGGGATTCTGGGGCTGGAGAGAGTTGAACGTCCCGCTCTCGATTTCCCGGGCGCCTGGTTGCAAGTGGGTGGTCAGCAGATCCACTTGCTTGAACTCAGCAATCCTGATCCGACTGATGAGAGGCCTCGACATGGCGGTCGTGATCGCCATACAGCTTTTTCTGTTCAGGATTTGAATAGGGTTCGGCAGCGTCTGGATGAAGCCGGAATTGAATACACCATGAGCCGATCCGGTCGTGAAGCACTCTTCTGTCGTGATCCGGATGGCAATGCGATCGAGTTGATTGGCGAATAACCATAAAACCCGTAGGGTGCAATAAGTTTTGCACATTGCACCAGGATTTCGGCAACCAGAATTTTTTTAACCACGAAAGTCACGAAAAGCACGAAAATAGACAAGAACGTGTTCGTGTTTTTCGTGCCTTTCGTGGTTTGAATTGAAAAATTATCGCACCGGAATCTCGATTTTTTCAGCTAACAGTGCTGGCTTTAGGCGTTCAACCCACCACAGGGTTGCGCCGGCGACAGCTGCGGGCATGATCATGAAATTGACGATGGGGATCATCATCATCAGCATGACTCCGCCGCCGAATCCCATCGACGTTAAGCGGCGTCTCTTGAGGAACTGGCGTTGCTGTTTGAAATAGATCTCGTTGTTGCCCATCGGGTATTCGGCATACTCATTGGCCAGCATCCACACAGCGAAGGCTCCCCAAACAAAGGGGGCAATGATGTTGACGCCGGGAATGAGAAAAAGCAGCAGCAGCGGCAGTCCGCGTGTCAGAAAATAGGTGATTTTCACCAGTTCCGAGCCGATTGCCGGAGCAATGGACTTCATCAGCGTCAATCTTTGTTCGGGCTTCTCGCCGGTCAGATGTATTTCGACGCGTTCCGCCAGCAGATCGTTGAAGGGTGCGCCAATCAGATTTGCCAGCAGTGTGAAGCCGAAGAAGAGGATCAGCAGGAAGGCGATGGCAAACAGCGGCCATAACAACCAGCGAAACCAGGAGAGCCAGCCCTCCCGGGGAACATAGTGATCCATCAGGACTTCAAACTGATCGATGCCAATCCATAGCATCAGTGAAAAAACCAGAATGTTGACCAGCAGCGGGATCACCACAAATGGCCACAGACCGGGTTTGTTCAGCAGGCCAAAGCCGCGCAGCAGATAGTTGAAGCCGATAACGGGGTTGTTGGTGTCTTTTTTCATAGGATGTATCTGTTGAAACATTTTTTAACCACGAAAGGCACGAAAAACACGAAAGAAAAAAGCAATATGTGGCACTTTCAAAACCCTCAAAACTACTTTAAAGTTTTACGTGTCATTCCGTGGGAAGTGAGGAACGACGAGGAGTCCTACGGTAAAAAGCTCTAAGATCTCTCCTGTATTGAGATGACAAACTGTAAACCGGAAAAGAAGGATGCTCAATATTTTCGTGTTTTTCGTGCCTTTCGTGGTTAATCAGTTATATGGTGTTATTGGGGAGTGGGAAATGACAAAACATCCACGCCGAACTGCTGCAGCATGTCGATCAGGCGGATCAGAGGCAAGCCGACGAGTGTATTCGGATCTTCACCCTCAAGCCGTGTAAACAGGGCAATGCCAAGAGATTCAGATTTGAAGGAGCCTGCGCAGTTGTAGGGTTGTTCACGCTGCAGATAGTTGTCGATCTGCCTCTCTGTCAGTTCCCTCAGGTGCGCATGGAATGGTTCGCACAGGGTTTTGCTGTTGCCGCTGGCTGTATCATAGAGTGTCAGGCCGGTCATGAATGTGACGGTTTTTCCAGATGTCAATTTGAGCTGCTGCATTGCTTTCTCATGTGATCCCGGTTTGCCGAGAACCTGATTGCCAACGCAGGCGACCTGGTCGGAGCCGATGATCAGTGCCCGTGGATAATCAGCCGCCACTGCTTTGGCTTTTTCAAGTGAGAGACGTTTTACCAGTGATTCAGGCTCTTCATCAGGCAATGGAGATTCATCGATATCAGGCGCCGCTGTTTCAAAAGGGAGCCTCAGTTTGCTCAGCAGTTCACGGCGGAACGGTGAGGTGGAAGCCAGTACCAGGGTAGGATTTTCGTTTGGCATAGTCAATCTAGGCGATGTTCATGTTTGTAGGGCGCGCAGTTTACACTACAATTGCAGAGCAGTGAAAATTCACCACGAAGAGCACGAAGAACACGAAGGAATATAGGTTTGTCTTCGCGATCTTCGTGCTCTTAGTGGTAAAAAAATGTATCTACTGAGCTATTGACGGCAAACTATGCAAATTTGCATATTTTCCGGTTAGAATGATTTTTCCCGTTTCATCCCGGAGTCAGTATTGACAAATCATATTCGTTTTCTGGTGAAGCCCGGCGGAGTTCTGCACGGCAGCATTCGTGTTCCGGGTGACAAGTCCATCTCACATCGATCCATCATGCTGGGCTCTTTGGCAAACGGTGAGACGCAAATCAGCGGCTTTCTTGAAGGGGAGGACAGCCTCGCTACCCTGAAGGCGTTTCGCGCCATGGGGGTCTCTATAGATGGCCCGGATGATGGCCGGGTGACAGTTCATGGCGTCGGCATGCAGGGTTTGCAACAGCCGTCAGATGCGCTTGACCTGGGCAATTCGGGAACATCCATGCGTCTGCTGTGCGGATTGTTGGCAGGCCAGGGGATGAACCTGACACTCTCGGGGGATGCTTCGCTCTCTTCACGTCCGATGCGCAGAGTGACAGACCCTCTCTCAAGTATGGGGGCGGCCATCGATACCACGGACAAAGGCACGGCGCCGCTGCATATCAAGGCGGTCGGGCATCTCGACCCCATCCATTACCAGATGCCAGTGGCGAGTGCGCAGGTGAAATCCTGCGTATTGCTGGCCGGTCTCTACGCTGCAGGAGAGAGCTGCGTGGTCGAACCGGCCCCTACGCGGGATCATACCGAACGCATGCTGCGTGGTTTTGGTTATACGGTGACTACCGTTGGCAACCGTATCTGCCTCGATGGCGGCGGCTCCCTGACAGCAACAACAATTGATGTGCCTGCAGATATCTCGTCGGCGGCTTTTTTTCTGGTCGGCGCTTCGATTGCAGAGGATTCTGATTTGACGCTGCGGCATGTCGGTATGAATCCCACCCGCATCGGCGTGATCAATATTCTGCGGCAGATGGGCGCATCGATCGAGATATCGAATCAGCAGGAGGCGGGAGGTGAGCCTGTTGCGGATCTGCATGTTCGCGGGGCAAAGTTGAAGGGGATTCATATCCCTGAATCACAGGTGCCGCTGGCGATCGATGAATTTCCTGTGCTGTTTGTGGCCGCGGCCTGTGCCGAGGGCGAGACGGTGCTGACTGGCGCCGAAGAACTCAGGGTCAAGGAGAGTGACCGTATCCAGGTAATGGCCGATGGTTTGCAGAGACTTGGAATCGATGCAACCCCGACCGTGGACGGCATGGTGATCAGGGGAGGGGCGATACGCGGTGGCAGAGTGAATTCTCATGGTGATCATCGCATCGCCATGGCGTTTGCGATTGCAGCTTTGTGCGCCGATGGAGAAATTGTGATTGATGACTGCGCTAACGTCGATACATCATTTCCGGGCTTTGCGGAGCTCGTCAACAGCATCGGTATGACGTTGAAAGTGACACTCTAATCGAGTGTCATTGCGAGGAGGCTCCGCCGACGCGGCAATCTTCCCGAGATTGCCACGCTACGCTCGCAATGACGGGGGCTCTGACTTATTGAGTAAGCAAGTGGTAAAAATATGAATCAAAAAATCATTACTATCGATGGCCCCTCGGGTTCCGGTAAAGGAACCATTGCTGCAATAGTGGCGAAAAACCTCGGTTGGAGAGTACTCGACAGCGGCGCGCTGTATCGGCTGACGGGTCTGCAGGCGCGAAATCAGAACGCCGACTTTGATGATGTGCACATTCTCGGAGAGATTGCCGGTCATCTTCAGGTTGAATTCATGGATGGAAAAATACTTCTTGAAAAACATGATGTTACTGATGCTATCAGGAGCGAGACGGCGGGCAATGACGCATCCCGTGTGGCGGCAGTTGCGCAAGTTCGGGCTGCGTTGCTTGACTGGCAGCAGCGATTTGCAACCTCGCAGGGGCTGGTTGCCGACGGGCGGGATATGGGGACTGTCATATTTCCTCAGGCTGCCCTGAAGATATTTCTTACAGCAAGTGCGGAAGAAAGGGCGCGCAGAAGGTATAAACAGTTGAAAGAGAAAGGAATGCCTGTTATTCTTACGAGTCTTGTCGAGGAGATTCGTGAGCGTGATGAGCGTGATATGAATCGATCTGAAGCCCCGTTGCGTGCGGCTGATGATGCGCTGATGATTGATTCCTCGGCGCTGACTATCGACGAGGTAGTTGAGCAAATCCTGGCGCAGGCGCGTGAACATTGCGATCTGCCGCTCTGATATCCGCTCTTTTATTGGGAGTCTGTTACCTGTGCATCACTGTACTAAGCAGACTGAATTTATTTAACGACTATTGAATTGCTGTGCGATCAGCAATACGGGATGCCTGCGGGCATCAGGACTATTTCACAATGACCGAAAGTTTTGCAGATCTCTTTGAAGAGAGTGTAGCCAATCTTAATTTAAAGCCCGGCACCATGATCATGGGTACCGTAATTGACGTCAACGATGACTTTGTCGTTGTCAATGCAGGCCTTAAATCAGAAGGTACGATTCCAAAAGAACAGTTTTTAGATGCCAATGGTGATCTTGAAATCGCCGTTGGTGACCAGGTCGAGGTTGCGCTCGATGCCGTAGAAGACGGCTTTGGAGCCACCCGCCTGTCGCGTGAAAAGGCAAAGCGCCATCACGCATGGTTATCGCTTGAAAAAGCGTTCGATGATCAGGAGATCATCACCGGCCGCATCAACGGCAAGGTCAAGGGCGGTTTTACCGTCGATCTGGGCCAGGTGCGTGGATTCCTTCCCGGTTCGCTGGTCGATGTCCGTCCCGTACGTGATACCGCCTATCTGGAAGGCAAGGATCTTGAGTTCAAGGTCATCAAGCTGGATCAACAGCGCAACAATGTGGTTGTCTCCCGCCGCGCCGTTGTGGAAGCGGAATACAGTGAAGAGCGTGACAAGTTGCTCGAAACACTGGCTGATGGTGTGGAGATCAAAGGTATTGTCAAGAACCTCACCGATTACGGCGCCTTTGTTGATCTGGGTGGTGTCGATGGTCTGCTGCATATCACCGATATGGCGTGGAAGCGCGTTCACCATCCTTCTGAAGTTGTCGAGATTGGTGATGAGATCGCCGTCAAGGTTCTCAAATTTGATCGTGAAAAAATGCGTGTCTCTCTTGGTCTCAAGCAGATGGGTGATGATCCATGGGTCAATATCACACGTCGCTATCCTGAAGCCACACGTCTGTTTGGCAAGGTGACGAATATTGCCGACTATGGCGCTTTCGTTGAGATCGAAGAGGGCGTTGAAGGGCTGGTTCACGTCTCCGAGATGGATTGGACCAACAAAAATATCCATCCGAGCAAAGTTGTCTCGCTGGGCGATGAAGTGGAAATCATGGTTCTGGATATTGATGAAGAGCGCCGCCGTATCTCGCTGGGCATGAAGCAGTGCAAGACCAACCCATGGGATGATTTTGCGCAGAATTTCAAGAAGGGTGACAAGGTCAAGGGCAACATCAAGTCAATCACTGATTTCGGTATTTTTATCGGTCTGGACGGCGGTATCGATGGCCTTGTGCATCTCTCTGATATCTCGTGGGATTTGCTCGGCGAAGAGGCTGTTCGCAACTACAAGAAAGGCGATGAAGTCGAGGCTGTGGTGCTTTCCGTTGATCCTGAGCGTGAACGCATCTCGCTGGGCGTCAAGCAACTGGATACTGATCCATTCTCTGTCTATGTCACGACCCACAGCAAGGGGAGTGTCGTTAAAGGCACTGTCACAGAGGTTGATGCAAGGGGCGCAACGATCGAACTGGCTGAAGGGGTGACGGGTTATCTGCGTGTTTCCGAGCTTGCTCGCGAGCGTATCGAGGATGCCAGTACGGTATTGAATGTCGGTGATGAGGTTGAGGCAAAGTTTCTTGCTATCGATCGCAAAAGCCGTGCAATCAATCTCTCCATCAAGGCGAAAGATTATGAAGAGGAAGCAGCGGTTATCCGCAGTTACACCTCTAAATCGCAAACTGCCTCTGCTGGAAACGCAACCACGCTTGGTGATCTGCTCAAACAGAAAATGAGCGCATCTGAAGAAGAGAGCGACTAACTTAGGAGTCTGTGCAGAAGCATGACAACTGCTGGTTGCCATGCTTCTGTAGATAATCAACGATGCCTGTTACCAAATCAGAATTGATCAACATTATCGCCGAACAGCAACCGCATCTTGCGCAAAAAGATGTTGAGTATGCGGTGAAATGTATTCTCGAGAAAATGAGTTCTGCACTCTCCAGTGGAGATCGCATCGAAATCCGCAGTTTTGGCAGTTTCTCACTGCATTTTCGCAAACCGCGCATGGGAAGAAACCCCAAAACCGGTGATCCGGTTGCATTACCGGGAAAATATGTGCCTCATTTCAAACCTGGCAAGGAGATGCGTGAAAGGGTAAATGCAGCCTACCAGAAGGAGCTCAAAGAGGATTTACAGCTTCAACCCGAACCTATTTGAGATATTACAGTTATAGGATGTGTCGAGGAACGAGGCGCATCAATATCTACACCAAATCGATGTGCTTCGTTTCACTCAGCACATCCTATGAATTGTCGTCATGTACGGTGATTATTAAAAAATCACCTGGTTTTACGGCTATTTAAATTGAATTGGCCGAAATTGTTATCTTTGGATAACACACAATTTTTGTCAGCATCACTATTTGATGATGCTGATACGCTGCCGGGAACTCCGGCATGCAACAGGCCGGTAGCAAGCGCTTACCGGGCGAGAATAGAGAAGATTTCTCCACTGTATTTGAAGCCGATAGATGCTTTGAAAAGCCTGTCAGGTGTAAAAAAATGAAATTGTCCCGGGAATAAACACCCGTGGCACAACACAATATTCGGCCCCAGAGGGGTGAATATATCCGCATCAGACGCCCGTTATAGTTCCGGGTTTTCAACGCCTGGCGGATTAGCCGGACAGCAAGGACGACAGACCGCATTATATGGTCTGCTTATAATCTTCTCTCTTTTCAGTGCCCGACGCTGGCGCTTTTCTATTGTTCCTGAAGTGTATCGCTGATGCGGTATTAACACGGATATGTCTGAACAGCCTGATCGCATGGTTCGGCTGCCGGTACAATCACAGGATTTTACAATGAAAAGAATGCTAATCAATGCAACTCAACCGGAAGAGTTGCGTGTTGCAATTGTCGATGGACAAAGCCTCTTCAATCTGGATATCGAACATCCGGGAAGAGAACAGAAAAAAGCCAATGTCTACAAAGGCAGAATCACCCGCGTAGAACCAAGCCTTGAAGCAGCCTTCGTTGACTACGGCGCGAATCGTCATGGCTTCCTGCCCATGAAAGAGGTTGCCAGAAGTTACTTCTCTGAAGAGGCCCAAAAAGCCTCTGGCAGACCAAAAATCAGCGATGCCATCAAGGAGGGGCAGGAGATCATCGTCCAGGTCGAGAAGGAGGAGCGCGGCAACAAGGGCGCCGCTCTCACGACATTTGTCTCTCTGGCCGGACGTTACCTGGTGCTTGTGCCCAAAAACCCCAGGGCTGGTGGAATCTCACGACGCATCGAAGGCATGGAACGCACAGAATTACGTGAGGCAATGTCGCAGCTTTCAGTCACTGAAGGCATGGGATTAATCGTGCGCACAGCCGGAGTCGGGAAAGTCTCTGAAGAGTTGCAGTGGGATCTGGATTACCTGACCCAGGTATGGACAGCTATTGAGAAATCGGCCGAAGAGCGCGCCGCCCCTTTCCTGATCTACCAGGAGAGCAACGTCATCATTCGTTCAATTCGCGATCATCTGCGCAGTGATATTGGTGAGATTGTTATCGACAGCGAAGAGATGTTTCGTCAGGCGGAGAGCTTTATCGGGCAGGTGATGCCGCATAACGCACGCAAGCTGAAACTCTATACAGATGAAACCCCGCTGTTTTCACGCTATCAGATCGAGAGCCAGATTGAGTCCGCCTTCGAGCGCGAAGTACGCCTGCCTTCCGGCGGGGCAATCGTTATTGATCATACTGAAGCACTGGTTTCGATCGATATCAATTCGGCGCGTGCAACCAAAGGCGCGGATATTGAAGAGACCGCGACTAATACCAATCTTGAAGCCGCTGATGAAGTAGCACGTCAGCTGCGTCTGCGGGATCTGGGAGGGCTGTTCGTTATCGATTTTATCGATATGATGGCGAACAAAAACCAGCGTGCTGTGGAAAACCGCCTCAAAGCGGCGATGAAGGAGGATCGTGCACGGATACAGATCGGCAGGATCTCCCGTTTTGGACTGATGGAGATGTCCAGGCAGCGTTTACGGCCATCACTGGGAGAGGGGACTCAGAACGTCTGTCCGCGCTGCGATGGCCAGGGTTCGATCCGCGGAGTACGTTCTTTGGCGCTGTCGATTCTGCGAGTGATCGAGGAAGATGCTCAAAAACATAATACGGGAAGAATCAGCGCCCAGCTTCCGGTCGATGTAGCCACCTATCTGCTCAATGAGAAGCGTCAGGCGATCTACGATCTTGAGAAACGGCAAAATGTAGAAGTGATTCTGGTGCCGAATCCGCATCTGGAGACACCGCATTATGCCATTGAGCGATTACGTCAGGAGGAGATTCCAAGCGGGAGTGCAGACCAGGCGAGTTATAAAACTGTTGATGCCCCGGAAGTGAAGGTTCCCGAGAGCCACTCTGTGCAGCAGGCGCGTATGCAGCAGCCTGCCGTCAAGACCATCGAGCACCAGCCGCCGGCGCCGCAACAACGCAAGGCAGAGGAGGCTTCACCACAATCTGATAATCAGGAAACTTCCGAGAGTGGTTTTATCAAGCGTATTTTTACCTCACTCTTTACTCACGATGCTGCACAAGAGAAGGCTGTAGAAGAGAAAGCGGCGGAAGAGAAGAAGCCGCAACAACGCAAACCCCAACAGAGACGTCCTCAGCAGCGAAACCGAAGCGGAAACCAGCGAAGAGGACCCGGCAACCCGCGTCGTCGTAGTCAGTCGAGCAAACGCGGGGGACAGAGTAGAGGCACACAGCAAAATCGTGCGGAGGATAAGAAGGGGAATGCGGCTCAAAAATCTGCTGAGAGTGAACAGAAGCAAAACAGCGGGCAGGCGCAGGCAAATAAACAGGGTGATCAAGGACAGGGACGCCCACGTCCAACGCGTGGACGACGTTCCAGTGCAGGACGTCAGCACGGAGGAGGTCGTCAGCGAAAGCCACAAAATCAGCCTGCGGAGGCAGCAGGCAGTGAAAGCAGCAAGGCAGCGAGCAAACCTCGCACCGATGCCATGCAGGCTGCGGCGCCAGGTTCACAGGAACAGGTGAAGCAACGACCGGCCGAAAAGCCTAAGGCGCAAGCCAGGCCAAAGGCGGAATCAAAATCAACAGAGAAGCCGAAGGCGCAAGCAAAACCCAAAGCTGAGACAAAACCCAAAGCGGAAGCCAAGCCAAAACCAACGGCAGAGGCCAAGCCAAAAGCAGAGGCCAAGCCAAAAGCAGAGGCCAAGCCAAAAGCAGAAGCAAAACCTGCCGCAAAGCCAAAGGCGCAAGCAGAACCAGCCGTGAAGCCAAAGACAGCGGATGCAAAACCAAAAGCTGAGGCAAAGCCAAAAGCAGCAGGCAAAGTGGAGGGCTAGGAGCCTGTCCGAGAATAGGGGTCGTAGCGAGGTATAAGCGACAGCGACCTCCATGGATGGAAGAAGTGCAATCAGATTGTCAGGAACAATCATTGCCGCATCCCACCATGACATTGGTCGCAGCAATGCGCAAAGCCGCCGCTTCTGCCCACGACCTGACCTGCATTCTGTATGCCTTCATTGATAATGAGTGAGAAGATAATCAACAGCCGCGTCCGCATGGAGACCATCGGTGCTGAAGCTGATGACCAGCGCATCGATAACTATCTGCTGCGGCAGCTCAAAGGCGTCCCGCGCAGCCATGTTTATCGTATCCTCAGGCGTGGGGAAGTTCGCGTCAATGGTGGACGCATCAAGCCTGTTTACCGCTTGCGCGTTGGCGACAAGGTGCGCATACCTCCTGTACGCACAGCGTCAGCAGTGACTCTGCCGGCGCTGAGCAGGGAGCAGAAGCAGGAGCTTTCCGCAGCCGTCATTTATGAAGATGACCGGCTGCTGGTGATCAACAAGCCATCGGGGCTTGCTGTGCATGGGGGGAGCGGCATCTCTCTTGGTGTTATCGAGCGGCTGCGACTCGCACGGCCGCAACAGAAAGGCCTTGAGCTGGTGCATCGCATCGACAGGGAGACATCCGGTCTGTTGATGATTGCCAAGCGCCGCTCTGCACTGCGCAGGCTGCATGAACTTCAGCGTCAGCATGCGATTCAAAAATCCTATCTGGCGCTGGTGCATGGAGACTGGCCTCAAAACCGCATGCAGGTTGATGTCCCGCTGAAAAAAAACCAGGCACAGGGAGGCGGGCGTCTTGTCACGCCGCATCCGGATGGCAAGGAGGCTTTGACCTTTTTTCGCATCAAGGAGCAGTTTGCAGATAGTATGCTGGTTGAAGCGGTGCTCAAGACAGGCAGAACCCATCAGATACGCGTACACGCCCAATATCTGGGAACTCCGATTCTTGGTGACAGCAAATATGCAGATGAGCAAACACGGCAACTCTCCCGTAGCCTGGGATTGAAACGCCTGTTTCTGCATGCTGAAAAACTCAGCTTTCCATGGGGCGAGAGTGGTGAGCGTCTGCAACTGCAGGCTCCGCTCGAGCAGCCTCTTGTCGATATATTGTCACAACTTCGCATTTAATCCGGTAACTAGTCATCCTTGAGTAACCAATATGTATACAAATGAGTCAGGTTTTAAAATATTCTCTCGCCAAGACGCCAGGATCGCAAAGGTTTTTCTTGGCGAGCTTTGCGTCTTGGCGAGAGAAAAAATCTCTTTCATGCTTCGTCAGTCTGAGACTTGGTCTCGCTAGCAATGTATCAACTTCTGGTATTTGACTGGGATGGAACCTTAATGGATTCCAGGGCCAAAATCGTTGCCTGTCTGCAGGCTGCGGCCATTGACCTTGAGATCGAGCCCCCGCCTGAAGAGCAGGCCAGTCAGGTGATTGGTCTGGGGTTGATCGAGGCAGTCTCGAGACTATTTCCCGAATTGCCTTCCTCCCTGCATCAGCCTCTTGCTGATCGCTATCGTGAACACTTCCTGGTGCTCAACAAGGCGCAGCCACGACTCTTTCCCCAGGCGCGCACGGTGCTGGAACAACTCTCCAGCAATTATCTGCTGGCTGTCGCTACCGGGAAAAGCCGCAGGGGACTTGATAAGGAACTCGACGAGACCGGGCTGCGGCCGCTGTTTCAGGCAAACCGCTGCGCGGATGAAACACTCTCCAAACCTCATCCACAAATGCTGCAGGAGATTTTGCAGGAACTTGGTGTGAACGCCGCAGATACTCTGGTCATCGGTGACACCGAATTTGACATGCAGATGGCCGGCAATGCGGGTGTTCCTGCATTGGGGGTCTCCTATGGCGTGCATGACAGCGAGCGCCTGCTGCGCCACGGGGCATTGCATTGTCTCGATGCGATAAACGAACTACCGGATTGGGTGAACAAGCATGGCTGATACAAACAAGAGTAATCCCGGGGAGATTGTGTGGGAGCGCGATCTGATTGAGAAACTGGCGCTGGAGTCGGTCAAAGAGCAGCGGCGCAAACGACGCTGGAGCATCTTTTTTCGTTTCCTGCTGTTCGGTTACCTGTTTCTGCTGCTGTATATGGCTGTGAATGGCAATATGTCGACCGATAATCTCAACGTTGGTGATCATACGGCGCTGATTGCGATCGATGATGTGATTATGCCCGGGGATAAAGGGGTCTCGGCAGACCAGGTTGCAAAGGGGTTGAAAAACGCCTACAAGGATAAGAGCACCAGGGGGATAATTTTACAGATCAACAGCCCTGGCGGCAGTCCTGTTCAGTCAGCACGCATCTATGCTGAAATCCGCCGCTTGAGAAAAGAGCATAAGGATATCCCTGTGTATGCGGTCATCGGGGATGTCGGCGCATCCGGCTCCTATTATGTCGCTGCAGCAGCAGACGAAATCTACGCCAATGAGTCGAGCATCGTTGGCTCCATTGGCGTGCGCATGGGAGAGTTCGGCTTTGTCGATGCCATGCAAAAGCTGGGTGTCGAACGGCGTGTCATTACCTCCGGGAAAAGCAAGATCTCCCTGGATCCCTTTCTGCCGCTCAAGGATGATGACCGGGCGCATGCAGAGAAGATGCTGTCGGAAGTTCACCAGCAGTTTATCCAGGCTGTGCGTGACGGGCGTGGGGATCGCCTCAAGGAGAGTGACGAGATATTCAGTGGACGCTACTGGAGCGGCGCCACGGCGAAAAGCTTTGGTTTGATCGACGGTTTCGGTGACAGCCGCTACGTTGCAACTGAGCTGGTCGGCGTAAAAAAACTGGTCGATTTCACAGTAAGAGAGAATGCCCTGGATCGTCTTGTCAGCAAGTTCGGCATCGGTGTCGGCACGGCATTCACGCGCCTGATGGAGACCTCATCCAGCACCGAAATCCGCTAAAGAACAGGAATATTAACCACGGAACAGACGGGAAAGGAAACCAGGACTTAACCACAGATGCACACAGAAAAATACAGATCAAAATAGTGCAGGCATTCCGGTCAGAAAACCGTAGGGTGGATAAGGCGTCTTTTTGCCGCATCCAACATTGCTCCAGATTCTTTTTCAACCACGAAAGTCACGAAAAACACGAAAATAGAT
>JADWMH010000232.1 GCA_015767355.1 Gammaproteobacteria bacterium | reverse complement strand
TTGCAGAGCGCTATCAGCTGGATCTTGCGTATGAGGAGATGTACGGCTGCAGCAGCGATGAAGCACGCGAACTGGTGACAGCAAATCGCGATGACGAGCTGTTGAAAAAGATCCTGGCTAAGTACCGCAGCCTGCAGGCAAAGTGCAACCGGGTGTTGTGCGCCGGAACTGACTACAGACATGGGCATGCAACCCTTGAATTTGATTTCAACAGCGATGTCGCCAACAACCTGGGTTGCTCTATCCTGCCCGTGGTGCGCGGCAATGATCGCAGCAACTCGGAGATCATCAATGCCGCCGGCGGATTTCTGAAATCCCTTCAGGAGCGCCATTGCGACATTCTGGCAACCGTCATCAACGGCGTCTCCCCCGGCCAGCTCGAAACACTGAAGTCCCGGCTTGAAAAATCCCCGCTGGCTGACTCCCCAATCTACTTCATACCGCAGGAACCGCTGCTCTCAAAACCGACCATCGCTGATATTGCGCGGAATCTTGACACACATGTCATCTATGGCGATGCAACCGGGCTGAATCGTATCGTGCAGAACTACAAGGTGGCGGCCATGCAGGCTCCGGATTTCCTCGATTATGTCGAGGAGGGCAGTCTCATCATTACCCCTTCCGACCGCGCCGATATCATACTGGCGTGTTTCCTCTCTCACCCCTCGACGGCCTATCCGCAAATATCCGGCCTGCTGCTGACAGGCGGGCAAAAACCTGCCCCGCAGATAAGCAAAATGCTGGCTGGGCTGGGCAAGCCTCCATTCGCCATTCTCGGCGCAGCAACCGATACCTTCACCACCGCGATGAACGTAAACCGCATCACCGCCGAACTATCGGTGGAGAATGAACACAAAATCGCCGCTGCTTTGGGAATCGTCGAAGCCAACGTCGATCTACAGCAACTGCAGCAGCTGCAGGCAACCAGACGCAGCACCCGCGTGACGCCGCTGATGTTCGAGTACGAATTGTTGCAGCGGGCCAAGACGCAACAGCAGCACATCGTGTTGCCGGAAGGCAGCGAGGAACGCATCCTGCGCGCCGCAGAGATCCTTTCACTGCGTGGTGTTGCGCGGCTGACTCTGCTGGGCGGCAGAGACGAAATCAAGCAGAAAATTCAGGCTCTGGGGCTGCGCCTGGAGAAGGTCAATATCATTGACCCGCTGCAATCAGAGTTGCGTCCACAGTATGCTGAAAACTATTTCCAGCTACGCCGGCACAAGGGAATTTCGCTTGATATGGCTTGTGACACCATGGCGGACGTCAGCTATTTCGGCACCATGATGGTTCACCTTGGCCACGCGGACGGCATGGTCTCGGGCTCCGTGCACACCACGCAACATACCATCCGCCCCTCGTTTGAGATCATTAAAACCAAACCGGGCATATCCATCGTCTCCAGCGTATTCCTGATGTGCATGGCGGACCGTGTGCTGGTGTACGGTGACTGTGCGGTGAACCCGGATCCGAATGCCGAACAACTGGCGAACATCGCCATCAGTTCAGCAGATACCGCCCGGATGTTTGGTATTGAACCGCGCATAGCCATGCTCTCCTACTCCACCGGGGAATCCGGCAAGGGTGAAGCAGTCAACGAGGTGCGCGAGGCAACCCGGCTTGCAAAGTCGATACGCCCGGACCTTAAAATCGAGGGTCCCATGCAGTATGATGCAGCAGTAGATGCGGGGGTCGCCAGGACCAAGCTGCCTGGCAGCGAAGTTGCAGGCAACGCCACCGTATTTATTTTTCCCGACCTCAATACGGGCAACAATACCTACAAGGCGGTGCAGCGTTCGTCCGGCGCTGTGGCCATCGGGCCTGTTCTACAGGGGCTGAACAAGCCGGTCAATGACCTCAGCCGCGGCTGCACAGTAACCGATATTGTCAATACCGTTGCCATCACCGCCGTTCAGGCACAGACAGGATCACAATCAGCATGAAAATACTGGTCATCAACTCCGGAAGCTCCTCGATCAAGTATCAGCTGTTCGACATGACCGCAGCGCTGGTGCTTGCTTCCGGTCTGATCGAACGCATCGGTGAACCCCGGGCTCTGCACCGGCACATTGACAAACGGGGCGGAGTGGAGGAGACAGAGAGCGAACACGCGATAGCGACTCACCGCGACGGCCTGCTGAGAATCGGCAGGGTGCTGCGTGAAAGCGGGGCAATCCATGATCTGTCCGAGTTGTCCGCCATCGGACACCGCGTGGTGCACGGCGGCGAATACTTCAGAGAGCCGACGCTGATTGACAATGACGTGGTCGGGCGTATCCGGGAGATGATCCCGCTCGCCCCGCTGCACAATCCGGCCAACCTCATGGGCATCGAGGTTGCCCTGCAGGCAGCACCGGACATCCCCCAGGTGGCCGTATTCGATACCGCTTTTCATCAGTCTATCCCGCAGCATGCCTGGCGCTATGCCCTTCCTGAAAAACTCTATTCAGAGCAGCATGTACGCCGCTACGGGTTTCACGGCACATCGCATCACTATGTCGCCAAACAGGCGGCGCAGCAACTCGGCAAACCCCTCTCTTCTCTGAACCTGATCACACTGCACCTCGGCAACGGCGCCAGCGCCGCCGCCATCAGCCAGGGCGACAGCGTGGATACTTCGATGGGAATGACGCCGCTGGAAGGTTTGATCATGGGAACCCGCTGCGGCGACATCGACCCGGCCATCCACTTCTATCTGGGCCGGGAAGCCGGTCTGAGCAACGAGGAGGTGGAGAGCCTGCTGAATAAAGAGAGCGGCCTGAAAGGGATTTGCGGATCCAACGACATGCGCGAAGTGCACCGCCTGGCCGATGCCGGTGACGAGCGCGCCCGGTTGGCGCTGCAAATGTACTGCTACCGCATCAAGAAATACATCGGTGCCTACTATGCGGTGCTCGGCCACCTGGATGCCGTGGTATTCACAGGCGGAATTGGCGAAAATGATGCTTGGACGCGGGCGCAGAGCTGTGCCGGCATGACGGCGCTGGGCATCGATATCGACAGCGAAAAAAATTTACACCATGGGAAAAGCACCTTTGACATCAGCAGCGACTCAAGTGCTGTGAGCATTCTGGTGATACCCACTGATGAAGAGCTGGAGATAGCGATACAGACAGTTGCATGTGTAAAAGCTGAGTAGTGAGTACTGAGTGGTGAGTACTGAGGTAGAGGCTGTCGAGGTACTTGCAAAACGCCCGGGTACGTCATTCCGGCGGGGCCTGTGCCGGACTTGATCCGGTAGCCGGAATCCAGGG
>JADWMH010000069.1 GCA_015767355.1 Gammaproteobacteria bacterium | reverse complement strand
AGCAAAGCCGCTGGCCTCCATGTCGAACACTCCCTTGTCGCCCTGATGACTCCTGTGAGGTTGATCATAGGTATATAACGCGGAAGTTTTCCATGGAGGCTTGTCGGGAAGTGACAGATGCAGCACACGCTGTGTTGCAACGTCGATGACCTTGCTGGCGAGAGAGGTGCTGCCCGGAGCATCAACCGCATGACCGGCGATGCCGAGGTTGATCCACATGGCATCGCTATGAAACCCTGTTTTGCCGTAGAGGTATGCCGTAGCTGCTGCAGCATTGCTTTTGCCGCTGCCTGAGATCACCAGTGAAATATCGTCAGCTCTATAGAGCGGGAATTCCTGCTGTTGCTGCTTCTCAAGCCTGAAATAATTGATCAGTGCGGTGGCTTCAGCGCTGTAGGCGATTACAAAGCAGATCATTTCTGTTCCTGGCGCAGTGATGCATAAGGGATGAGGCTTTTATTAAAATCACAGATGGTAGGTTAAACGAAGCATCAGATTTCCGCTACCCCGGGGTCAGAGAGTATTGGCTAAAACGGATGGCATAAAACGAGTGTAGCAAAATATCGTATCTACACAAAAAATTCGAGTAACCCATGTTTTTGATCTCATCAAAGGGGGATAATGAGGCTTCCGGACAACTCCTGATATGCCTAAGGCAGATTGGGAGCCGGAACAACGTGGGATGTGTATGTCAATACACCCGGTCATCGGGCAGTGTCATCAGCCCGAATTTCAAACGAAGCAATTCTTGTAATAATCACTGGTGCTTGCGACGAATGACTACAGAAGAGACAAATATGGAATATCGAACATTAGGCCAAACCGAGCTGCAGGTCAGCGCTATCGGATTAGGCACCATGACCTGGGGCCTTCAAAATACGCAGGAAGAAGGATTCGAGCAGATGGATTACGCGTTGGAGCAGGGTGTCAATTTTTTTGATACTGCAGAAATGTATGCCATACCTCCCGGTAAAAAGACTTTTGGCGCCACCGAAACCATTATCGGAAACTGGTTTGCTTCACGGGTAAAGCGTGACAAGGTAATCCTTGCCTCGAAAATTTCCGGTCCGGGACTGAGCTGGATCAGGGAAGGAAAATGCATCGACAAAAAAAGTATTCAGATGGCTGTCGAGGGCAGTCTGAAACGCTTGCAGACTGACTACATTGATCTGTACCAGTTGCACTGGCCCAACCGTGGCTCGTATCACTTCGGACAGTTCTGGAACTTCGCACCACAATTTGATGCACAGGCAGAGCGGGAGAGTTTCCTCGAGGTATTATGCTGCTTTCAGACGCTCATTCAGGAAGGAAAGATACGTCACATCGGCCTCTCCAATGAAACTGCGTGGGGACTCAGCAACTGGCTGAAACTGGCCGAACAGAACGGTCTGCCACGAATGGCTTCCATCCAGAACGAATACTCCCTGCTATGCCGTCACTTCGAGCCCGACCTGAGTGAGATGGCGATCCACGAAGAGTGTGGATTGCTCGCCTGGTCACCGCTGTGCAGAGGCATGATCAGTGGCAAGTACCTGAACGGTGCGCGACCGGAAGGGGCGCGCGTCACTATCGAGACCCGTCCGGAACATCGTGTGTTGCCCCAGACCGATGCGGCAATCAAAAAATACATCGCGTTGGCTAAACAGCACGACCTGGATGTCTGTCAGATGGCGCTGGCGTTCGTCAACAGTCAGCCTTTTGTCACTTCTACATTGATCGGCGCAACCAATATGACACAGTTAAAAAGCAATATCGATTCTATTTCGTTGAAGCTTTCTGACGAAATTTATGCTGGAATTGACAAGATCAGGCGTGAATTTCCAATGCTTTATTAATAGCACGGATGCAACCGTGCAACAACTGTTTGTCAGCACACCTCGCCAGCACGTCGCTGAGCATATATCGATAATCAGCGCCAACCCGTTTATTTCTTGTCAATCTGAGACTTGGTCTCAATGGTTTTCTCCAACAGGCTGTTGCAGGCAGCCTCAATTTCCCTGTATTTATCCGCTCTCCGATGATTGCTGCGTTTCTCTGCTCCCTGGCGGAGTATGCGGGCTTTGTGCAGCAGGGTCTTGACAACAAGCTGCTGTTGGCATTTGTCCAGCCCCGGGTCCTGCAGGATGTTCTGCAGAGCATGGATGCGAAAACGATCCATGCCCCAGTGTTTACGTGACAACTGGTCGTCATGGCCGCCATATTTGAGAATCTGCGGCGTATCGACAAAGAGCACCGCTTCATGCGCACAGATGCGCAGCCACAGGTCGTAGTCTTCGCAGGCAGGCAGGGACTCGTCAAAGAGACCGACATCGTCAAAAAGTGCGCGCTGTATCACCACCGAAGAGGGTGAAATGACACACAGCGGCAGGCACTGCCGGAAAATATGGCCGCCGCTTTTGGCATGTTTCTTCATCTGATTGACGCGTACGCCATTGCGAATCCATCTCTCCTGCGTGTGGCACAGGCGAAAACCCGGATGTTGTTCAATCAGACTTGCCTGGTTCTTCAGCTTGTCAGGCAGCCAGGCGTCATCCGAGTCCAGAAATGCGATCCACTCACCATTGGCATGACGGATGCCGCTGTTGCGTGCAGCACTGACACCGGAGTTGCGCTGGCAGATATAGCTGATAGGGATAACAGCACCGTGTTGCAACTCTCCCACCACGTTTTGTGTATTGTCGACAGAGCCGTCGTCCACGACGATGATCTCTTTTGCAGGCAGGCTTTGCTGCAGCACGGATTCAATTGCGCGCGCAAGCACACCCGCCCTGTTAAAGGTCGGGATAATGACCGAGACGGAGAAGTCCAACATAACTGAGCTGTGGCAATTATAGGATGTGTTGAGCTTGCGAAGCGCATCTGTAACTAGTTGATGCGCTTCGTACCTCAGCACATCCTATGTAGTGTCCGCTACATTGCAAGGCTGTGTTAGTGCAGTAAGCCAAACATGCGGCTGCGGTATTTCGTGGCAATGGGATGCTCGCCCAGAATATCGAACACCCGGATCATCGCCTTGCGTGCTGCATCATCACCATAGCCACGATCTTTTTGCAACAGTACCATCAGCTGATCCAATGCCGCTTCCAGTTGATTATGCATCACCAACTGCGCAGCCAGCTGGTAGCGCGCTTCACTGTTGCCGGCGTCTGCAGCAACGATCTTTTCGAGCTCTTCCAGGGGAGGAGCGTTGATCGTGACCTCGTCGAACACAATTTGCGCCCGCATGGCTGCAACCTCGGGTTTTTTCTGCTCATCTTCGGGGAGTGAGTCGAGCGCCTGCTGTGCTGCATCACTTTCGCCGATACTCGCCTTGAGCTGCGCAAAGGCAATGATGGCGCTAGAATTGGCGGGATTCTCTTTAAGGGCCTGCGCAATCAAGTCAGCGGCGGCATCAGCGTCGCCCTGCTGCAACAACTGCTGCGCCTGCTCGACAAGATTGTCGGATTCACGTGGAATATGTTTGTCAAGAAAGGCGCGGATCTGCTCTTCAGGCAGAGCTCCGGTGAACTCATCTGCCATTTGACCATTGACGAACAGTTTGCAGGCTGGGATGCTGCGAATCTGGAACTGGCCGGCCAACTCCTGCTGCTCTTCGGTATTGATTTTTGCAAGCAGAAAGGCTCCCTGGTACTCATCCGCAAGCTTCGCCAGCATTGGCATCAGCGTCTTGCATGGTTGACACCAGTCGGCCCAGAAATCGACCAGCACAGGCTGCTGCATGGAGCCTTCGAGGATAACCGCCTGGAAGTTCTTGGCGGTGACTTCAATAACGTAGGGGGATTCAGGCATAACAAAACCGGGATACAGTGTGAACGGAGGTGAAATTTTTCAGCGAATCATCAATTAACCACAAAAGAAACCACAGATAAACACAGATGTTTTTTTCAGTTCATCAATAAATGAGTGCATTGTTCGGTAACATCTCAATAACTCCGTGTAAATGCCGTCATTGCGAGGGAGCCTAAGCGACTGCGGCACTAATTTTGCTTGGAGAAAAATTGAACACACTTTGTGCGACCCGAAGGGTAAATTACAAGGATGTAATTTATAATCCCAAGCCAGATTGCCGCGTCGCCTACGGCTCCTCGCAATGACATCTGTTTTAAAAAAATGAACTTCAATGCACGGAGTTCCTGAGATATTACATTTTTCCTATAAATCTGTGTGTATCTGTGTTCATCTGTGGTTCAAAATGCCTTAAAAATCGCCGGCGGCGCCCTTTTTCATGATATCGAGGATGACTTCCCGCACCTTGCTGGCCTGGGAAAGCAGTGGATCAGGGAGCGTCCTGCCACCTTCGATCATCATGTCCATGTTCAGCGCATAGAGCCAGAATTTACCATCCTTGTCCTCGACCATGGAGATGCGGCAGGGGAGAAATGCGGCAAAGGCGTCGCTGAAATCCACCATTTGCTTGGCGATGAGCGGATCGCAATATTGATAGATCTTCAGAAAACGCTGCTCTTCGCCGGTCATTATCTTGACCTGCTCCGAGAGCGGCAGTTCACCGACATTCTTGATGTTGTGTTCGTTGGCGACTGACGCCATCGCCTCTTCGGCGTCTTCCCAGCTGACTCCCTTCTCGAGCGGGAATTTCCAGATACTGGCGTCTGCAGAGTTGCCCGTCTCCTTGAGTTTCTCCCACATGGTGAGATAGACATCCTTGGCGCCGGGGTCCAGTTGCTTGAATGCGGCAATCTCAGGGGCGATTTTACCGTAGAAAAAGATGCCGCTGGCAATGGCAATGACGCCGACTAGGGCGAGCAGGTTACGAATAAATGACATATGTCTCCTCCAGATCTCTTCTGTTTTGATTGATATTTGTCAGTAAAGATACATAATACGCCAAAGATGGCATTGAGGTAAATCAAATCAATGGATAGGATTTTCTTATGTTTGGAGTTATGCATACTTATTTCACTGGAGTGGATAAGGAGAGTAGGATCCCGATACCTCATAATATAGGAGTCTCACATGACTACAGAATTATTGATTATCCTGGCCGCTGCGGTGGCGGCCCTGGCTTATGGCGGGTTGTCTATCCGCTGGCTGTTGGCCAAGCCGCAGGGTTCCGGCGAGATGCAGGCCATTTCACTGGCGGTACAGGAGGGCGCATCAGCCTATCTGAACCGTCAATATACAGCCATTGGTGTGGTTGGTGTCGTACTGCTGGTCGTTATTGCCTTATTTCTTGGCACATACATGGCCGTCGGTTTCGCCATTGGCGCGATTCTTTCCGGAGCCGCCGGTTTTATCGGCATGAATATCTCGGTGCGCGCCAACAGCCGCACGGCCGAAGCTGCAAAATTAGGCATGTCGCCGGCGATGGATATCGCCTTTCGCGGTGGGGCCATCACCGGGATGCTGGTCGTTGGTCTGGGACTGCTTGGTGTAGCAGGTTACTATGCCGTTATGTCGATGCTGGGCGTCGATGATAATAAAGCGCTGCACTCCCTGGTTGGACTCGCCTTTGGCGGTTCATTGATCTCGATTTTCGCCCGGCTTGGCGGTGGTATCTTCACCAAGGGCGCTGATGTCGGCGCAGATATCGTCGGTAAGGTAGAAGCCGGCATCCCCGAGGATGATCCACGCAACCCTGCGGTCATTGCAGATAATGTCGGCGACAACGTCGGCGACTGCGCCGGTATGGCCGCGGATCTGTTCGAAACCTATGCGGTAACCGTGGTTGCAACCATGCTGCTGGGATTTCTGATGCTGAAAGATGCTGGAACAGCACCAATCATCTATCCATTGATGCTTGGCGCCGTCTCTATTATCGCCTCGATTATTGGTCTCTACATGGTGAAACTGCCTGAAGGCAGCACCAATGTCATGGGTGCGCTCTATCGCGGCCTGATCGTCGCCGGCGTTTTGTCTGCCGGTGGCTTCTACGGTGTGACAGAGTGGCTCATGGGTGACAATGCGCAATACTCCAGCATGGCGCTGTTTGGTTCCGCATTGATCGGCCTGGCATTGACCGGCGCAATGGTTGTCATCACCGAGTACTACACCAGCACCGAGTACTCTCCGGTTCGCCATATTGCGGAAGCATCCACCACGGGTGACGGCACCAATGTCATCGCAGGTCTGGGTGTCGCCATGAAATCAACTGCGCTGCCGGTGCTGATGGTGTGTCTCTCCATCTGGGGAGCCTTCGAGTTGGCTGGGCTCTATGGCATTGCGATTGCAGCCACAGCAATGCTCTCCATGACCGGCATCATCGTTGCGCTCGATGCTTATGGCCCGATCACCGACAATGCCGGCGGCATTGCCGAGATGGCCAACATGGATGAGAGCGTGCGTGCAATCACCGACCCTCTGGATGCCGTTGGCAACACCACCAAGGCTGTCACCAAGGGGTATGCGATCGGTTCAGCCGGACTGGCCGCGCTGGTGCTGTTTGCTGACTACACCCATGGTCTCGAGGCTGCGGGGATTTCAGCCACTTTCGATCTCTCCAACCACATGGTCATCATCGGTCTCTTTATCGGCGGCCTGGTTCCCTATCTGTTTGGCGCCATGGCGATGGAAGCGGTTGGTCGTGCGGCCGGCGGCATCGTCAACGAGGTGCGTCGCCAGTTCAAGGAGAAGCCGGGCATCATGGATTACACCGAGAAGCCTGACTATTCAAAAGCGGTCGATATGCTGACCAGGGCGGCCATCAAGGAGATGATTATTCCTTCGCTGCTGCCTATTCTGGTGCCTGTAGCTGTTGGTCTGTTGCTGGGGCCTGAAGCGCTGGGTGGCTTGCTGCTGGGTTCTATCGTCACCGGTCTGTTCGTTGCGATCTCCATGACCACCGGCGGCGGTGCATGGGATAACGCCAAGAAGTATATCGAAGATGGAAATCACGGCGGTAAAGGTTCCGATGCTCACAAGGCGGCGGTAACCGGTGATACTGTAGGCGACCCCTACAAGGATACCGCAGGTCCTGCGATCAACCCGCTGATCAAGATCATCAATATCGTTGCGCTGATGATCATTCCACTGCTTGCCTGATCAGGTAGCTATGGAATTAAAACCTCTCCTTCTGGAGAGGTTTTTTTTGGTCTGCGATAATTTGCTGTAAACCAATTTATTTACCACGAAAATCACGAAAAACACGAAAATTTCAGTCCGTTTTTTCGGCAATATCTGAATTCCATGCATGAAGTACGCTTGGAGTCTCTTTTCAATCGTGGTCAGATGACCTACGCCTAAGTTTGCTATCGGCGCATGCTGTAGGAGCTGCCTTCTGGCTGCGAAACGCTGACAGTCATGATGGCTTATGGTTATTGAGAACCTACGTCCCAAACAATTGAGGGTTTTTCTGAAAAATTATTTTTTTCGTGCTTTTCGTGGTTATTTTTTTCATGTATATCCCGGATTGAAATCTAGTGGCAGTAACCCCATATCTTTTTCATTGGAAATCATTGAGCGCATCCTATGCCTGATCAATTTCACATCGTCTGCCCGCACTGCCAGGGCATCAACCGCATCCCGGCAGCTCGTCTGAGTGATAATCCAAAATGCGGAAAGTGCAAGCAGCCGCTGTTCCAGGGAAAGCCGCTGGAAGTCGACGAGGCTGCTTTTCAGCGTCAAATCAGCCGTTCGGATGTGCCGCTGCTGGTGGACTTCTGGGCTGAGTGGTGCGGTCCCTGCAAAATGATGGCACCGATGTTTGCACAGGCGGCAATAGAGTTGGAGCCGCGGGTGCGTCTGTTGAAAGTCGATACCGAGAAGAACCAGAATCTTGCGGCTCAGTTCGATATTCGCAGTATTCCTACTATCGCTATCTTCAAGGGAGGCAAAGAGGTGGCGCGACAGGCGGGCGCAATGCAGGCGCCGCAGTTGATCCAGTGGGTGAGGAGCATTTTGTAACTTTTCTGTATTTTTATTCAGGAGCTATAAGATTTTTTCAACCACGAAAAGCACGAAAGACACGAAAATAACTAAAATGGAGAGGCTGATTGTTCGTGTTTTTCGTGTGGTTCTTGATCATAGCGAGTGTTGCAGTTTTTCAAGGTAATATCTCTTGCCGAATGAGGGGTAACTAACGTAAAATCCCATCAGTTACCCATTCGGGTTTTTTACGGGGCGGCTTCATAGAGTCCCGTTTTTTGTGTGCCTGTTTTAAGAGGATGGCCGGTGAATAACTCCGCACTTCTGGTTTTGGAAGATGGCTGTATGTTTCGTGGCGAATCAATCGGCGCTGACGGAGAATCTGTTGGCGAAGTGGTATTCAATACTTCGATGACAGGCTATCAGGAGATTCTGACCGACCCCTCCTATCGGCGTCAACTCGTCACCCTGACCTATCCGCATATTGGCAATACCGGCATCAATAGTGAAGATGAAGAGTCATCGGCTGTGCATGCTGCAGGTCTGATTATCCGTGACCTGCCGATGATCGTCAGCAACTGGCGCAGTCAGGAGTCTCTTCAGGATTACTTGAAGCGTCACAACATCGTGGCTATCGCCAATATCGATACCCGCCGCCTGACAAGGATTTTACGCGAGAAGGGAGCGCAGAACGGCTGCCTGATCACCGGTTCAAACATCGAGGAGTCAAAGGCGCTGACAGCTGCACAGGATTTTGCAGGCCTGAAGGGAATGGATCTGGCAAAGGAGGTCACCACGACAGCCGGCTATTGTTGGGATGAGGGAGTGTGGTCGCTCGAAGATGGCTACCAGCTTGTTGATGATGCACAGCATGACTTTCATGTGGTGGCCTATGATTTTGGCGTCAAACGCAATATTTTACGCATGCTGGTGGAGCGCGGCTGCAGGGTGACAGTGGTCCCGGCTCAGACTCCTGCGCAGGATGTGCTGGCAATGTCGCCGGACGGCATTTTTCTCTCCAATGGCCCGGGAGACCCCGAGCCCTGTCTCTACGCCATCGAGGCGATTCAGCAGCTGCTGGAGGCCAATATTCCAATCTTTGGAATTTGCCTTGGACATCAGCTGCTGGGGCTAGCCTGCGGCGCGAGCAGTGTGAAGATGAAATTTGGTCATCATGGCGCCAACCACCCGGTACAGGTCATCGATACGGGCGAAGTGATGATCTCCAGCCAGAACCACGGTTTTGCCGTGGATGAGGCAAGCCTGCCGCCGCATCTCGAGGCAACCCACAGGTCACTCTTTGATGGCTCCCTGCAGGGGATTCATCACACACACAAGCCCGCTTTCAGTTTTCAGGGGCATCCCGAGGCCAGTCCCGGGCCGCATGATGTCGCACCGGTTTTTGACCATTTCATCGATTTGATGAAAGAGTTGATTCAATAGAGTTTCCCTGGAGGTTTAGCCATGCCGCTGACACACCACCCGCTGGTCAAGGAGTTTCCACACTACAGGGAGCAGATTCATCAGCTGAAAATGGAGAATAACCGTTTCCACAAGCTCATGGATAAATATGAGGATGTGGATAAGCAGGTTTTTCGCATCGAAGATGGCAGCCAGCCCACCAGTGATGAATATGTAGAACAGCTGAAGAAGGAACGCCTTTTTTTGAAAGACCAGCTGTTTGAGCTGATTCATGATGAAGCCTGAGTTTGTTCCCAGCACAGATTCTTGATGCTCCTTGAATGACTAATGTTTTTACAAATGAGTCAAATTTACACAATTACTCTCGCCAAGACGCAAAGCTTCCGCGTCCTGCTTGCGCCCCTGACCTACATCCATGTAGGCCAAGCTCGCCAAGAAAAACCTTTTGCGTC
>JADWMH010000231.1 GCA_015767355.1 Gammaproteobacteria bacterium | reverse complement strand
AGAGATTTGCGTGATTAGATCTATCAATCGCTATCAGATGCTCATTTATGTTCGAAACTACTATGATAATATTGGATCCTGGTGGTGACCACCATATTTGTAACCACGGTATTATTAAAGAGTAAGAAACTATGAATGCAAAAGTCATTACAAGCATGGCGCTCGCAGCAGCCATTACCAGCGGTTGTATGACCGAAGATGATCCGAATCGCCGCGCCAAGATGGGCGCCATTGCCGGCGCCATTGGCGGAGCAGTGATTGGTCATCAAATTCAGGGCGACCATGGACGTTATATAGGGGCTGCTCTTGGCGCCCTGGCGGGTGGCGCTGTCGGCAACTACATGGACAAGCAGCATCGTGAACTGAGACGCGCTCTCGAGGATGAGTTGAGAGCCGAATATGTCACGCTTGAGCGCATTGATAAGGACACCATCAAGCTAAGTCTCAGCAGTGAAGCTTCTTTTGGTGTGGATCAGAGCAGATTAAAAAGCGCGTTCAAACCGGCCTTGAACCGGATAGCAAGCGTCATGAGCAACTACGATCAGACCGTGATTCATATTGTCGGTCATACGGATAATACCGGCTCAGCCGAGCATAACCAGAGGCTCTCAGAACGCCGGGCGGAGAGTGTTGCATCCTATCTCAGCGGTCATGGCATCTCCTATAACAGACTGCTTACCTATGGCCACGGAGAAGATGAGCCGCGCGCAAGCAACAGCACAGCGCACGGGCGCAAGTTGAACCGCCGCGTTGAACTCTATATCAATGCGCTGGTTGAAGGACGGGAGCGGGACGCGAGGAGATCGCCTTACTAACGAGGTTTTAAGTTTTAGGTTTTAGGTTCCTCGTCATTGCGAGGAGCCACCCTTACCCTTATTCCACCGTGAATCTTGGTCCAAGCGCTTCTGAAATCGTCCTGATATTCGGAAATTCCACCGTTCCGCAGTAGGGGTAGCCGTTTCTGCAGATCATTTTTCTGACATTCGGTTGCTGAGGGTCTTTTAACCACATGTGCACCTCGTAAAAGCGGGATTCACTGCAATTTAGAATATTGAAAAAACTCCCCGAGAGTTCATCGCTGACGACACGCTGGTTTGCTCGGGTTACGGTAAAACGTCCGGGATTTACGGTTTGCGGTTCTGTTGAGACTCTGTTGACCTGAAATTCGCAGTGCGTCTCAAAGAGATTGGCGCCGGTGCTTCCCCTGCCATGTTGAAAAGTCAGATGCGCATTGTTGCGTGGAATGGTGATCGGCGTTTTCAATGTGAAACTGCTGATGCCCTGGCTGAAGCGAATCCCCCCGGCGCTGACGCTGGAGAGCGTGTTCATAAGCAAAATAAATATGATGGTTCGCATAAGATGCTCCTTAGTAGTGAGGCGGTGGAATGTTGCCTGACTCCGTGGCCGGCAGAGACTCCTGAAGCGACCGGATGTGATCGATCAGTGCTTCAAGCTGCTTCTCCATCTGCTCGATGCGTGACTGCTGTGAGTGCAGTTGTTCGCTGAGGCTCTCGATGCTGCGCTCATGATCCATCTGCATTATCTGCAGTTCGGTGATCTGGTCGCTCATTCGAACACCACCGTGCGATTCCCACAGGTGAGAATGTTGTGATTGAGGTGCTGCCACACGGCGCGCGCGAGTACGATTTTTTCCAGGTCGCGTCCTTTGCGCACCAGATCGGTGACTGCGTGCGCGTGGGTAACCCTGACGACATCCTGTTCGATGATTGGGCCGGCATCAAGCTCTGCCGTGACATAGTGGCTGGTTGCGCCGATGATCTTGACGCCGCGCTGATGGGCGGAGTGATACGGGCGTCCACCGGGAAATGCGGGTAGAAAGGAGTGGTGAATATTGATCACACGCTGCGCATAGTGGCTGACAAACTCTTCACTGAGAATCTGCATATAGCGCGCAAGCACCACAAAATCGATCTGGTAGCGCTGCAGCAGCTCAAGCTGCCGCTGCTCCTGCTGCTGTTTATTTTCTGCCGTTATCGGCAGGTGGTGGAATTCAATACCAAGGCGTTCAGCAGCCGGGCGCAGAGCCTCATGGTTGCTGATGATGAGCGGGATCTCCACCTGCCACTCTGCGGCTTCATAGCGGGCAAGTATATCGTAAAAGCAGTGTGGCAACTGCGATACGAACAGCGCCATGCGCTGTACATCGGCTGACAGATGCAGTTGGGAATTGATGTTGAAGCGCTCTGCGACCTCTGCTGCAAAGCGCTCTTCAATCTGCGGTGTAGGGATCATGAATCCATCCAGCGACCACTCGACACGCATAAAAAAGAGCTGCTGCTCTACATCGACATGTTGGTCCAGGCGCAGTATGTTGCCGCTATTCCGGAAGATGAAATCAGTCACATGATGCACGATGCCGCGCTGATCCGGACAGTGAATCAGCAAGATGGCGGAATTTTGCTGCTGCTCCATCTCAGATACCGTATTGTTGGCGATAGTCGCTGATCGGCGTGAGCCACTCCCGGAATTGATCTGATCCTTCGATAAACTCTATCAGGTGTTGCAGCCGTGCAATGGCTGCAACAGGAATACCCAGATCCTGTTGCACCTCCTGAACGGCGGATTTATCTCCCTGACCTCGCTCCTGTCTGTCCAGCGCAATGACGACCCCTGCCGGCACCGCATTTTCCCGGCGAATGATATCGACAGACTCCCGCACTGACGTTCCTGCAGAGATGACGTCATCGATGATCAGCACTCTTCCCTGCAGAGGGTGTCCGACAATGACGCCGCCTTCGCCGTGATCCTTCGCCTCCTTGCGGTTGAAGGCATAGGCAACATCGAGTTGGTGTTCGTCATATAGAGCGGCGCTGGTGACGGCCGCCAGCGGGATTCCCTTGTATGCCGGCCCGTAGAGAACGTCAAACTCGATGCCGCTGTCGACAATTGCGCGGGCATAGTAGCGGCCGAGTTGGGCCAGACTGCCGCCGGTGTTGAACAGGCCGGTATTGAAAAAATAGGGGCTGAGCCGTCCGGATTTGAGAGTGAACTCGCCGAAACGCAGCACCTCTTTTTCGACAGCAAAGTTGAGAAAGTCGCGTTGATAAGCTTGCATGGTAATTGTCCGTATCAATAGTTATTGGCATGTAACTATTCAGTAGCAGCTGGTTCGTTACTGTTTGCGGAAGTATCTTCCAGAAAACGCCGTGAATACCTCCATGTAGACTCGAGTTGGCATCCCTGCCTCCTACGTTTCTTGCAGATACGCCCACAAACAGTAACTTGGCTGGTAAAATTATCCAGAAGTTGAATAGTTA
>JADWMH010000230.1 GCA_015767355.1 Gammaproteobacteria bacterium | reverse complement strand
AACGCGCCGAGGAACTTATCCAGCAGCAACTACAGTTCGGCAGCGGCTACAATCGCAACGCTGTGCGCCTTATTCTTGCCGAAGTACAGCGTGAACATGGCCAGGATCTGGTTGACAGCCTGATTCGTACGCTGGAACTCGACGAAAAATTTGACCTTGCCACCGGCACTGACTTTTCCTCGCTCAGCAAATGACAAATCATCTTATTTCACTGCAACGCCTTGCGCGGCTGTCGAACAATGACACTGCTGATCTCGATGATGATTTTATTCAATTCCTCATCGATGAACTCGATCAGCCAACCTCACCTGTTGGCAGACTCTCCCCGCTGCTTCTGCAGCGTCTACAGCAGCTTGATCGGCAACCTGCTGAATTGCTGCGGCGCCTCCAGTTCGCCAACCCTCTTGTCAAACAACTGCATCAACTGCAGCAACAGTGGCTCGGCAAAGCCGTGCAGGCGTTGATGGCGGGGAATATTGCAGTGATACCGCTGCAGGCGGCTGCATTCAATGATCGCCTCTATCCACCAGATACCCCGCGCATCGGGGCCAATCTTGATCTGCTGATACAGGAACAGGATATTGTCAAAGCTCGACAATGCATCGATCAGTTGCTGACTCCTGTCAAATTAACGAACAGCAGAGAAAAAGGGAATGCCAGACCATGCAAAAACGGATGGAAGCTGCCGCAGAAAATCCCCGGCAGACTCTATCTGCACAATACAATTGCTCCTGCAGAGCTTTTCCCGCATCTGACACAGCAGCTATTCGAACGCAGTCAACCCTACTCCGACTCTCCAGGCGCACTGATACGCAAACTCACCGTTGAGGATCACCTGCTCTATCTGGCAATTCAGGGAACCCGCGATCTCTCGGTCATCAATCACAGCCTGCTTGATGCACATGAAATCTGGAGCCAATTGAAACCCGATCACTACAAACTCCTCAAAACAGCCCGTCAGACAGGCGCCTCAAACGCATTGTTCATCCTGCTGGATACATGCAGTCGCAGACTCAACACCCCAGTTCCTGAAAGATGGCTGGAACGACTGCCGCAAAGCCATTTGCGAGCTTCAATCGGGACACGGGCTTTTGAAAAAGGCGCACTCTACAACAGAGATGAGTTAACAACCGGCCACAAAATCCGGCAACTGCTTGGTTATGCGCTTGTACCGGACAAACCGGGGAAAATTACGGCCGCCGCACGCAACTATCTGAGTCCTGTGCAGAACTGACAGATAAGAGATCTCTAAATACATCTATGGGATAGGGGTTCGGGGGAAGGGCGATTTTGATGTGCATTTCAACCCATTGATAGAAAACCCTTCCCCCGTACAAAGACTTGCAGGAATGCTCTGATCATGGCGCGCAGCGACTTGGTCAGAGCTTCCGTAGCAGCATCCCGCCACACAGGCTATACTTCCCTCACCACAACCCTGCTTGAAAACAGATGAATCTTGACAGAGTCCCAACAGGCGAAAACGCCCCCGATGAATTCAACGTCATCATAGAAATTCCGGCACACTCCGATCCGATCAAATATGAAGTCGACAAGGAGAGCGAAGCCATGTTCGTGGACCGCTTCATGGTCACCTCGATGCACTACCCATGCAACTATGGCGACATCGATGCTGCAAAAGCGGAAGTCGTCAACAGTATCAAGAGCTTTCAGGATGCCCCGGTAAAACCACACTTCTAATGAAGATCGCAATTCTCTCTGACAGTCATGACCATATCCCGCTGCTGAGAGCAGCGGGATCAGACGCCATTGCAGCCGGCGCTGAAGTTATCATTCACTGCGGCGACCTGGTTGCTCCGAGCACGCTCAACTGCCTCAAGGAGATGCATATCCCCGTGCATGTCATCCACGGCAACAACGCCGGCGACCTCGTGACTCTGTCACGCCTCACTGCCGGACCTGACAACCTGATCCACTACTACGGCCAGGATGTCTCTCTCACTATCGGCGGCAAACAGTTTTTTCTGGTGCACTATCCGCACTATGCCCGCGCCATGGCATTGACCGGCGATTATGACATCGTCTGCTGCGGACACAGCCACAAGGTCTCGATAGATGCTCTCACGGATATTCATGGCGACACTGTTCGATGCATCAACCCCGGCACCGTTGGCGGCGTAGGCTCCTCTCCGGCAACCTGGATCCTCGCGGATCTCGAGAAGATGACTTTTGATGTGCATAATGTCGACAAGGCGATTGAATTCAGGAGTGCAGTAGGGTAATTCCAATGTCACAACTAACACATTTCAACAAGGATGGTGAAGCGCACATGGTCGATGTGGGCGCAAAAGACGAGACTCACCGCATCGCAGTGGTCGAAGGCCGCATTCGCATGCAGCCGGAAACTCTGCAGATGATCCTCGCGGGAAGCCACAAAAAAGGCGATGTGCTGGGGATTGCCCGCATCGCAGGCATCATGGCCGCCAAGAAAACCTCTGAGCTGGTCCCCCTGTGCCACCCGCTTGCAATCACAAAGGTTGGCCTGGATCTCACATCATTGGAGGATGGCATTCATTGCCGTTCACAGGTCGAGACCAGGGGCCGCACCGGCGTCGAGATGGAGGCGCTGTGTGCAGCCCAGGTAGCACTGCTGACCATCTATGACATGTGCAAGGCTGTCGATCGCGGCATGATCATCGACAACGTCCGCCTGATGGAGAAACAGGGCGGCAAGTCGGGACATTGGAAACGCGACAGTGAACTGACAGCATGAACACATTTTTCTATCAGGCGCATTTCTCCAAAAGCGCCGCCAAGCTCAAGCAACTTCCCGCTTGTGAAGATCTTGTAGAGGTCGCCTTTGCCGGCCGCTCAAACTCCGGAAAATCCAGCGCCATCAATACTCTGTGCAACCAGAAATCACTCGCCCGCACCAGCAAGACCCCGGGGCGTACGCAGCTGATCAATATCTTCACGCTGGATGAACGACGCAGCCTGATCGACCTGCCCGGCTATGGCTTCGCCAAAGTTGCCGCCAATATCCGCCAGCAGTGGCGCGGACTGCTGTCTGATTATATCGAACAACGGGAGTGTCTAAAAGGAGTCGTCATGATGATGGACTGCCGCCACCCGTTAAAGCCTCTGGACAGGCAGATGCTGCAGTGGTGTACGCATCTTGACCTCCCTGTACATGTGCTGCTCACCAAGTCCGACAAACTCAAAAAAGGCCCTGCAAAAAACACCCTGCTGAAGGTGCGTCAAATGCTGAAGGAGTATGAAAATGTCTCGGTGCAACTCTTTTCCTCTTTGAAAAAAACCGGTATCGATGAA
>JADWMH010000229.1 GCA_015767355.1 Gammaproteobacteria bacterium | reverse complement strand
CTATTGATGCATCGCTCTATCTGGATCAAAATTCGATCCAGGTCAATAAAAAAGATCGCGTAGTGCGCTACTGGATTGCGATCAAGAGCGCTAATCGTATCAGCAGCCTCAATTATGAGGGGTTGCGTTGCTCAACAGGTGAATACCGCAGTTATGCCTATGCCAGTCCGCAAAACATCACGCAGGTTACGCCTCTGAAAAACTCCCGCTGGAAATCCATCAGACCGGATGGGAGCAGGGACTACCATCGGGAACTGGCCGGAAACTACCTCTGCAGCACCGGGGTGCCGCGCACCCTGGAGGGGATCAGGGCTTCTCTCGGCGGCAGCTACCAACTCCAAAGCCCCTATTCAGGGTTGCTTGATTATAATGACTGATTCTGAATGAGTAGCCCTGCGATGAGTAACTATGACGCGTCCGCCATTGAGGTGCTCAGTGGTCTGGATCCGGTGCGTAAACGCCCCGGCATGTATACCGATACGACGCGGCCGAACCACATGGCCCAGGAGGTGGTAGATAACAGCGTTGATGAGGCGATCGCAGGTTTTGCGAAGAATATCGAGGTGGTCCTGTTCAAGGATGGCTCTCTGCAAGTGCGCGATGACGGGCGCGGCATGCCGGTTGATATACATCCGGAGGAGGGGGTTTCCGGAGTTGAAGTGATTCTCACCAAACTCCATGCCGGTGGAAAATTTTCTGACAAGAGCTACCAGTTTTCTGGTGGTTTGCACGGCGTTGGCATCTCAGTCGTCAATGCGCTCTCCACTCACCTGGAGGTGTGGGTCAAACGCGGCGGCAAGGAGTACAACATCGCTTTTGCCCATGGCGAGAAGGCATCCGAGCTTGAGGAGATTGGAACAGTCGGCAAACGCAACAGCGGAACCATCCTGCGATTCTGGCCGAATGCAGCATATTTTGACTCAAACAAATTCTCTGTACGGCAGCTTGTACATCTGCTGCGCGCCAAAGCGGTGCTGTGTCCCGGTCTGCGCATCAGCTTCAAGGATGAAAACAGCGGTGACAACAGTGAATGGTATTACGAAGACGGGCTGTGCGACTATCTGGTCGACTCATTGCGGCAGAGTGTGCGTCTGCCCGAGGAGCCTTTTGTCGGTGATCTGTCAGGCAATAAAGAGGCGGCAAGCTGGGCGATTGCGTGGTTGCCGGAGGGAGGCGATGCGGTTACAGAGAGTTATGTCAACCTGATCCCGACGGTGCAGGGCGGGACGCATGTCAACGGGCTGCGTTCTGGACTGACGGATGCAGTGCGTGAATTTTGTGAATTCCGCAATCTGCTGCCGCGCGGGGTGAAGCTCTCACCGGATGATGTATGGAGCAAGCTCAGCTACATTCTTTCTGTCAAGCTGGCGGATCCGCAGTTTTCCGGCCAGACCAAGGAGCGGCTCTCTTCGCGTGAATGTGCGCCATTTGTCTCCGGCGTGGTCAAGGACAGTTTCAGTCTGTGGCTCAATCAGCATACAGATGCCGGTGAAGCAATTGCAGAGCTGGCTATCAGCTCTGCGCAGATGCGCATGCGCGCAGGGCGCAAGGTGGCGCGCAAAAAAATTACGCAGGGTCCGGCACTGCCGGGCAAACTGGCTGACTGCACCTCGACGGACACCAGCATGACAGAGCTGTTTCTGGTGGAGGGGGACTCTGCAGGAGGCTCAGCCAAGCAGGCCAGGGACAAAATTTTCCAGGCGATCATGCCGCTGCGCGGTAAGATCCTGAATACATGGGAGGTCGACTCGGCTGAAGTGCTGGCTTCGCAGGAGGTGCATGACATCTCCGTGGCCATCGGCGCCGACCCCGGACATAGTGATCTATCGCGGCTGCGATTTGGAAAAATCTGTATTCTTGCTGATGCGGACTCCGATGGCCTGCATATCGCCACCCTGCTATGTGCGCTTTTCATGCGCCATTTCCCCCGCCTGGTGGAGGAGGGGCATGTCTACGTGGCCATGCCGCCGCTGTTTCGCATCGATGTGGGAAAACAGGTCTTCTATGCGCTCGATGATGCGGAGAGAAAGGGGATTCTGGATCGCATCGCTGCAGAAAAGCTGCGTGGGAAAATCTCCATCCAGCGTTTCAAGGGTTTGGGTGAGATGAACCCGAAACAGCTGCGCGAGACTACCATCCACCCGGATACCAGGCGTCTGGTGCAGTTGACTGTCGAGATAGAGGAAGAAGCGATGCAGATGATGGATATGCTGCTTGCCAAAAAACGCGCCGGCGACCGCAAAAGCTGGCTGCAGGAGAAGGGCGACATGGCGGAGGTGTAGCCGTTTCAAACCTCTTTTTTGGTTAGTCTTTTCCAGTCTCGATGATGGAATGCGATATTACAAGAACTGAATCACCTTTTTCTGCGGCTGCAGATTGATCTCCTGAATCACCGCGCCCTCTCTTGCATTCAGCATCAACAGCACTGCTTCTACGACATCCTCTGCAATCAGGTGCTGGTCAGGTTTGTCGCCGGGCTGGAAGCCGAGTTCGTCAAAAAAGGAGGTGTTGACCATGCCCGGGTTGATGATGCCGACACGCACGCCGCTGGATGAGCACTCCTCCTGCAGTGATTGCACCAGTCCACGCAGGCCAAACTTGGTGGCGCTGTAGACCGCGCCGTTCCTGCCGCCGGCGAGAGCCGCTTCCGAGCCTATAAAGATCAGATTGCCGCTTTTTTTTGCCTTCATGGCGGGCAGAAATTTCCTGGCGATCAATATCTGGCTGGTGAGATTGAGGTTGATCAGCTGCTCTATGCGCAGTACGGAAAACTGTTCCAGGGAGCCGAAAACTCCCTGACCGGCATTTAGAATCAGTCCATCCACATCGGGGTGGTGTGCAGTGATCTCATTCAATTTTTCAGGCAGTGAGCGCAAGTCACTGAGATCAGCAGTGATATGCGTAAAATTATCTGAACTGAACTCCGGCAGGTTGCGGCTGATGCCGACCACCTGGTGCCCCATTTCAAGCAGGTGATGAGTGATGGCGGCGCCGATTCCACGGCTGCAACCGGTGACCAGATATGTGATTTGCTTGTCCATCTGTTTAGCTCTTGAAAAAATTTACGGGGAATTCAATGCCCTGCATTTTACGGTTTGTCATCTCGACGCAGGAGAGATCTTGTTGCTCAATGTTTAAGATCCCTCGTCGTTCGTACCTCACTTCCCTCGGGATGACAGGAAAATTCATACCTCACTTCCTTCGGGATGACAGGATAAGAGGTAAATTTTATTGGAGGAGGCCAAGAAAATCGTCCAGTAGACTCATCTGCGGCATCATCCACTTCTCAAGCATAGCGGAAGAGGGAGTCCTGATGGCGG